>JBBSIK010000041.1:0-11572 GCA_038232115.1 Chloroflexia bacterium | reverse complement strand
GAGATGCTCAAGACGGCATATCAGGCGGCCAAACTCGCCGACCCCAACATGATTGTGCTGGCAGCGCCCCTCGCCACCAACAATGAGACAATAAATCTCCGAGGCAATCTCGACGAGATGGATTATTTGCAGGGCATGTACAGCGCCGGGGCACAGAACTACTTCGATGTAATGTCGGCCAACGCCTACGGTAAGTGGGACCCACCTGAGGACCCGCCTTCCGCTCAGAAGCTCAATTTCCGGCGTGTGGAGCTGCTGCACAATGTCATGGTCAAGAACGGAGATAGCAACAAAGCGGTATGGTTCAATGAATATGGTTGGAATGCATCGCCACCCACCGACCAGCCGCCTCACATCAAAGACTTTCCGTGGGGTCGCGTGACGCCCGAACAGCAATCCGACTACACAGTGCGCGGCATCGAATACGCCCGCAAGAATTGGCCCTGGGCCGGAGTGTTCACCATCTGGTATTTGCGCCAGGTGGGAGATACGCCCGATACCACCAGCGAATACTACTTTGCCATGGTCAACCCCGATTTTGCGGTATCGTCCCTCTATAAAACGGTGGCCATAGCTGCAAACAATACTGAGAAGGTGGCTATGCCCGGCGAATGGGGACCCCTCTCGCCTCCCGTGCGGACAGGGGCCGGTTGGCGAGTGAAGCTCAATTCCGCAGTGTCGGGCGGAACGTATGTGGCCCCTTCCGCGCTGGGCGATACGCTGGAAACAGCCTTCCAGGGCACCGACGTGAAGATGATGCTCGTGCCCCTCACCGGTACCGCAACAGGAGACACATTATCAGCCCGCTACTACGTAACCGTAGACGGCAAGAGCGACGATGTGTCCCATGATCTGCCCCGCGACGAACAGCAACAGGCATATATAGACGCACCTCCAGCGGGCCAGGCTAGCGAAGTTACGCTGGTGAGCGGGCTAGATTCGCAGTTCCGCACGACGCAACACACCCTTCAGATCCGTGTCGGTCAGGACCATACGGCTAATGGGGCCGCGAAAATACTGAAAGCAGGTGGCCTGTACGCGCCCCTGGAGCAGCGCATAGACTTGCCCGGCATCGGCATTATGAGGGTAGAGCTGCATAGTTCCTACATGTTGCTTGCCGCCATATCGTTGCTCATCCTGGCGGGCATAGCCTTCTGCATATGGGGCCTCACCCGAAGCGGACCCGAGAGGGCGTCCGCCCTAGCACGCAGGCGGTAATGCGGCGGCTGCGCCTCTTCCTGGCCTCGGTTTGGTCGAACCCGGTAGCTCGGTGTGTGGTGGCCCTCTTGCTGTTTGCGGCCTCCCTCGGCGGCCTCATCCTCACCGCGTATGGCGACCAGTTAGAAAACGGCGGTATCGCTTATAACACGCCCTCTCCGCCAGTGGCCTACGCCGACGTAAACCCCCTGGGCGTCAACACCTTCCTCGAAAAGGAGGTGGACCAGGCTAACGTGGTGCGCTCCCTCGACATGATCCGCGATGGCGGCTTCAAGTGGGTCCGGCAGGGCTTCGCCTGGAATGACATCGAGATCAGCGCGAAAGGCAACTTCACAGACACTCGCAACGCCAACAACATTCGCTCCTCCTGGGAGAAGTACGACTTCATCGTGGACGAAGCCGTCCGGCACAATATCAACATTATCGCTCGCATAGACAGCCCTCCTGTATGGGCACGCAGGCCGGGTGACGATGTTGAAACGTACCGCAAAGGCCCACCCGCGCACAACGAAGACTACGCCGGTTTCGTCAGGGCAGTAGTCGCCAGGTACAAAGGCAAAATTAAGTATTTCCAGTTATGGAACGAACCCAATTTGTATGGCGAATGGGGAGGTTTCCAACCCGATCCTGCCTCGTACACGCAGTTGCTCAAGGCAGGGTATGAAGCCGTCAAGAGCGTGGACCCGCAAGCGGTAGTCATCACCGCCGCCCTGGCGCCCACCGCCGGCGATGGCCTCAGAGCTACGAATGACGTGCTGTTCCTGGAGGGGATGTACCGGGCTGGGGCCGCGCCCTACTTTGATATACTCTCCACTATGTTGTATGGCCTCGGCCAGCCCCCGGCCGAGCGCCGCACCGACCTCAAGCGCCTCAACTTCTCTCGACCTATACTCCTACATCAGGTCATGGAACGCAACGGCGACGCTCGCAAGCCTATATGGATCAGTGAGTATGCCTGGATCAGCCTGCCACCCGGCTGGGAAGCAGATTGCGCGAATATAGCCGGAAAGATCGCCAAAAAGGAAGAGGACCCGAATAACGCCTGTGGCGGGAACATATGGGGCCGCAGCGTGGACGAGGAAACGCAGGCCCGCTGGGAAGTGGAGGGCTACGAACGGGTGCAAAGCGAGTGGCCCTGGATGGGGGTGATGAACGTCTGGTACTTCCGCGAGCCTAATCCCAATCCAAAGGAGCCTGCCAGTTTTTTCGCCATTGTGCACCCCGACTTCACCCCGCGCCCTGCCTATTACGCTCTCAAGGACTACAGCGCCACCGTCAATCCTTCACAGAGGCCGGTAGCACAAAAGCCGGTGTGGAACGCGCTCGGTTTCCCCTTCCTCTATACCGTTTTCGGCCTACTCACCGTGGCTTCGGCGGGGTTTGGAGCCGGCAGCATGGGCAGATGGGCAGGCGCTGCGCTCAACATGCCGCGTGGCCGCTACAGGGAAACGGCAAGGGAGGTTGCGCGCAACGGGTCGGTAGTCGTGGGCATGGCAGCGCTCGTGGGGTTATATTACAAGACCGACAGCGTGCCCACCATGCTCCTATCCCTTGCGTTGTGGGGAGTGCTGGCTTTCCTCAAGCCGTCTACGGGGCTTGCGGCTGTGGCCTTTGCTATACCGTTCTACTGGCAGCCAAAGGTGATCGGCCTCAACAGGTTCCCTATCGCCGAAACGCTGCTCATGCTGGTATTCGGCGCAGTAGTGGTCAGGCACGTGATACGGCGCTATCTGCCACGTCTGGCCGCACAGCTACGCATTTACGAGGCGTATCAGGGGCAGACAGAGATGGAACTTGAGAAGATCGGGTACATCGGCGAAGTGGGTGCAGCAGGCAGGCAGGAGCCTGTGAAGGTGCCGGGGCTGAATGGCCGTGCCACGCGCGTGGTGATAGAGTTCTCGCCTGGCGATGCGACGCCACGAACAACCGACCCGCTGGACGATGTTGACCCCGGCGAAGAGATGGACCCCGCCGAGTGGCCCAGCCGTCCGCGTCCCGTGCGATACAAGTACTTTTCCCAGCCTCTGCCGCGCGCCGCCTATGCGCCTGCGCCTCCCGCGCCTATCCATGTGGAAAGACCTATCATCAAGGCGACAAAACCTCTGCCCATAGAGCAAGATAGGCCGACCATACACGAAGGCCTGCCTCAGCAGCTACCCGACCTTGCTCCCGGCCCTATCTATAAGCGGCCCAACCTGTCGGGCAGAATCGCGCAGCGCGCCACAGTCTTCGAGCAACTGCGCGAGCGTTTCCTGGACTGGAATAGCGACGACACCTTTGCGGCCCCCGGCGTGGTCATGCTCATCCTGGGCCTACTATCGCTGTTGACATTAGCCGACCCCACCTTTGCGCCCGACAGCGCCCGCGCCTTCCGCTGGACGATCATCGAGCCGGTGCTGTTCTACTTCTTGCTGACCGATGTAATAAAGAACAGGCGCTCACTGCTGCGTGTGGCCGACTTCTTCGTGGCAGCCGCCGTGGCTGTGGCCCTGTACGGCATCTGGCAATTCACCCAGGATACCAACGTACTCGACGTAGAGGGCGTGAGCCGTATATCCAGTGTATACCAACACCCCAACAATCTGGCGCTCTATTTGGGGCGCGTGGCGCCGCTTGCCGCTTGCCTTGCCATATTCCTGCCCTGGGGCTGGCGCAAGCTCATCTACATGGCTATAACGTTGCCCTTAGCTATCACATTGGCGCTGACATACTCGCGGGGGGCATGGATGGCAGTGATAGTGGCAATGGGCGTGGCGCTACTCGTCGGCTTCAGGTGGCGGCATGGAAAAGTTACAACCTGGAAGATGACACGCCGGACGTGGGCGATAGCTGCCGGGGCGTGTGTACTGCTCATGGCGGTGGGCGTTGTTGCGTATCCCCACTTGCCTGAGCGCATCAAAACGATAGGTAGCGGCGTGTTACGTATAGAGCTGTGGAACAGCGCGGCTCACATGATAGCCGACCACCCCATCACAGGCATTGGCCCCGACCAATTCCTCAACCAGTTCCAGTCCAAAGTCATAGTAAACGGCGAATCTGTATACCGTTACATGACTAAGGCGCAGGCTCAAGAAAGTTATACCGCACATCCGCACAACATCATTTTGGATTACTGGCTCACATTAGGTATAATGGGTGTGTTTGTGCTCCTGTGGCTTCTGTGGAACTATTTCCGCGAAGCCATCAACCGGGTGAAAGTGTTCAGCAGCAAAGCAGGAGCCGACCCTGTAGGCAAAGCCCTTGCGCTCGGTCTACTGGCATCAATGGCTGGTTTCCTGGTCCATGGCATGGTAGACAACTCCTACTTCCTGATGGACCTCGCGCTCACTTTCTGGCTCAGTTGTGGGTTGTTGCAGGTAGTGCGTAAAACGTGAAACGTGAAGAGACGGAAACGCAAAGGACTCAAAGGATGCGCAAAGATTAGGAAGGGTTACGTGTTTCACGTTTCAGATACCGGAGGAACAAACTTGCACATCGTCATCACTGGCGGCGCTGGATTTATCGGGTCACATTTGAGCGAAGCTTTGCTCGGACAGGGGCACAAAGTTACTGTCGTTGACAATTTCCTTACGGGCAACCTAGCCAATATCGCCCACCTGCTGGAGCACCCCGGCTTTACGCTGGTCGAGCACGACATCACGGTGCCTGTGAACGATGCATGGCATAGTATGCTGGACCGGGTGGATGCGATTTATCACCTGGCAAGCCCCGCCTCCCCGGCAGACTTCAGCACAATGCCGCTACAGATCGCCATCATTAATTCGCAGGGCACGCACAACGTACTCGAATGGGCCAGGTGGCACAAGGCAAAATTTCTCATCACCTCCACTTCCGAGGCATACGGCGACCCCGACATACACCCTCAAAATGAAGATTACCGGGGCAATGTCAGCACGACAGGCCCTCGCGCCTGCTACGACGAAGGCAAAAGGTTCGCCGAGGCCCTCACCTCGATCTATGTCAACGAGTACGGGCTGGATGGGCGTATCGTGCGTATCTTCAACACATATGGCCCGCGCATGAACCCACACGACGGGCGCTCGGTGCCCAACTTCATCACCCAGTCGTTGCGGGGCGAGCCGATAACGCTTTATGGCGATGGCACGCAGACCCGTTCCTACTGCTATGTGAGCGACATGGTGGCAGGGCTGATTGCCGTGATGTCGGCTCCTCCGAACACGCGCGGCATGGTATTCAATGTGGGCAACCCCGACGAGCGTGAGATACGTAACGTGGCCGAAGTTATACGTAGTGCCTGCAACTCACCGTCCGAGATCGTATATCGCCCCGCCCTCAAGGACGATCCTACGCGCCGCTGCCCCGACATCACCCGCATTAGAGCCACACTGGGCTGGGAACCGCGCGTGAATCTGGACGAGGGCTTGAGCGAGACCGTGCCCTGGTTCCGCGAACGGCTTGCATCCGAGGGTCAGGAATGGCAAAGATCAGGATGATGCTGGTACAAAGCGGGACGACACTGCCGATAGATGCATAAGCAGCATTTTGCAAGTAAGGGCGAATATAGGCAATATCAGTCGTCTTCCACACCGGCACAAGCAGTAAAGCGCAGGCAACAGCGAACCAAATGGCACGAGTAGCAATCCAAAACCCAATGTCCCATATCCAAAGTCGCGTCCAGTGGCTGTTAGCTATCGCGGTAGCCATTGTTGTTGGTGTAGCGCCGCCTGCCGTGACGGGGGGTGTATTAGGCGGGCTGTTTGTGCTGGGTTTTATTTTGCGCAATCCCATGTGGGGTGCCTATGCGCTCGTGTTGAGCGTGCCGGTGCAGGATGCTGTGACCCTGCCTGGGGGTGTCACCTTTACTCAGGTGCTGTTCGTGCTGGTGCTGGGCGTCTGGTATGCGTGGGTGGCTCTGCGCGAGGACAGGCGTATTGTGCTCACGCCCATCGCTATAACGCTGTTCCTATACCTGGTCTGCACGCTGCCCAGCCTATGGGTCACCACATCGTTCTCCGAGAGCCTGGCCGAAATCTCGCGCTGGCTCGTTACTATCCTCTCTTACATTATCATCGTCAACTCCATATCCAACCGCCGTGAGATGAACAGGCTCATCATCGTCATGCTGGCGTCGGGTATGGTAGAGGCGATACTTGGGCTTGTACAGGCATATAGCGGCTTTGGCCCGGCCAGCTTCAACGTGGGTGGCCTGCTCACGCGGGCATACGGCACGATAGGCGCTCCCAACTCCTTCGCGGGCTATATAGACCTGAGCCTGCCGCTTGCCCTGGCGATTGCGATCTACTACTGGGGAAGGTGGTTCTCGGCCCGCCGCGCTGTCCACCTGCTCGACAGGCCAGACTTCATTAGCCGGGAGCACCTCAAGATGCCCCTGTTCACCTCCTTCGTGGCCCTCACACTGTTCTGGACGGTGCTCACGACTCTCTCGCGCGGCGCGTGGGTGGGACTCACCTTTGGAGTGCTGGCGATGGTGCTGGCGCTCGGCAAGCGGGCAGCGGCGGCTATTTCAGCCCTGTTTGGGGGTGCGGCGGCGCTGGTGGGCCTGGGTGCCGTTGGCGCGCTGCCGCCTACCGTCACCGAACGCTTCACCCAACTCATAAGCCAGCTTTCTGTGTTCGACCCGCGCGGTGTGACGCCCACCCCCGACAACTACAACGTGGTCGAGCGAATGGTACACATGGCGACGGCGGGTAACATGTTCCTGTCAAGCCCCTGGATTGGAGTGGGCATCGGCAATTTCAACGTGCTGTTCACCAAATTCGGCATACAAGGCTGGCCCTACTCGCGAGGCCACGCCCACAACTACTATCTGCACTTGCTGGCCGAGACGGGCATTGTGGGCCTCACAAGCTACATGATTATGCTGATTACCGCCATCTTGGTAGGCGTGCGTGCTATACGACGGGCAAGACAGGCAAACGACGCATATGGCGAGGCGATCTGCATCGGGGTGCTGGGCGTTCTCATCACGTTCGCGGGGCACAACATCTTCGAGGACCTGCACGTGCTGAATATGGGCATACAATGGGGTGCTGCCCTTGCCCTGTTCACGCTGGTGCAACGGCGAAATCCACCGCCTATGATGGCTGTGGAGGCGAAGCCAGGATGGCAGGATTATTATTCACCGCAGAGACGTAGAGACGTAGAGGTGCGCAAAGTTTAACATATGAGTGGTGGCAAAAGGCAATGCTCTGCACAAGATAACTAGAGGCTTACCACACAGAATAGGCGCTAAAAACCCTCGCGTATCTTTGCGTCTCTGCGTCTCTGTGGTGAACATACGAAAACAACCATAATCTTTAATCTTTGCGCGTACTTTGCGTTCTTAGCGTCTTTGCGTTTCTGTCTCCTAATAATTCATAATTCTGACTCCGGCCCCCAGTCAAACACAGAGGAGCATATATGTCCATCCTGGTTACCGGCGGGGCCGGATTCATAGGCTCGAATACTGTTGAGGCACTACTCGCCAGGGGCGATAAGGTCGTGGCGCTTGACAACTTTAACTCCTACTATGCCCCTGAGTGCAAGCACCGCAACATCGCACCTTTCCTGGACAACCCCAATTTCAGGCTTGTAGAAGGCGATGTGCGGGACCGTGCCCTCCTTGAGCAGCTTTTCACCGAGGAGCCTATAAAGCGGGTAGTCCATCTCGCCGCGATGGCGGGGGTGCGCTTCTCGATCAAGGATCCGGAGCTTTACGAGCGAGTGAACGTGGGCGGCACGCAAAATCTGGTGGAGCTTGCCATCAAGCACGAAGTAGAGAACTTCGTACACGCCTCCTCCTCGTCCGTCTACGGCGATGCTCCCGTGCCCTACCGAGAGGATGCCCGCACCGACACTCCCCTGTCGCCGTATGCCGCCACCAAGAAGATGGCCGAGGTGATGCTATACACCTATCACTATCTGTACAAGCTGCCGATGTCTCTGCTGCGCTTCTTCACCGTGTACGGCCCCAAAGGCAGGCCCGACATGGCGGTGTACCTTTTCACCGACTGGATTGCGCACGACCGGCCCGTCCGTTTGTACGGTGATGGCACCCAGGGCCGCGATTACACCTATGTGACCGACACCGTATCGGGCATAATAGCCGCGCTCGACCGCCCCGCCAGCTACAAAATCTACAATTTAGGCAATGCCCATCCTCACTCGAACGCCCACCTTATAGAGCTAATTGAGCATGAACTCGGCAAGAAAGCCACCATCGAGCACCTCGATTATCCCAGCCTGGACCCGCCTCAGACCAGCGCCGACATCACTCGCGCCCGCATGGACCTCGGCTATAACCCACAGGTGCCCCTCGAAGAAGGCGTGCGCCGCTTCGTCGCCTGGTACAAGGAGGAGGGGTTGAGGGCTGGGGGTTAGGGATTGGGGGACGAAAGCGCAAAGACGTAGAGGACACACAAAGATTATGATGCAGGGCTTTCGTCTCCTGATCCTCTAGTCCCTAACCCCTCACATACTTCTTCTTTCGGTAGATACCAGGTACTGCAAAATAGTTATTATGTACTGGATTATGTACAGAGTGCTATCTTTTGCGAAAGGGCTTCGTTATACTTGGTGCATGGGTTTCCTCGCCACATGGGAGGATAAGCCTGTGCGGCCCGGCGGGCGCCTGGGATGGTCCATTCTTCTATGGAAGATCGGGCAGCGGCGTTCATCGTGGACCGCACCTCGTAAGCAGGTAGTTGCAGAAGGCAATAACTATGCCCCTCACGCTCTACTATTCGCCGAAGGAAACGAGGGATAGCGGTGGCGCAACAGGAAGATGAGCGCTCTTATGTAGAGATGGCCCGCACGGGGGATCCCGAGGCTGTGGGTTGGCTTTATGAGCGTTACTTCGACCGCATCTACCGGTATATATACCTCAAGATCGGTGATGCATCCGACGCCGAAGACCTCACCGAGCAAGTGTTCCTCAAGATGATTGAGGCAGTCCATTCGTTCCACTGGCAGGGCGCTACCTTCGCCTCCTGGCTCTACCGCATAGCCCACAACCAGGTCGTTGACACAATACGCCAGCGCGCCCGCCGACCCCAAATCTCTTTGGAGCCGGTGGCTGAGACATTGCATACGGACAAGGACGACCCTTATACACATGCCGAGCAGTCCAACTCGAAGGCGCATCTGCTCCAGGCCATGGAGAACCTTACCGACCTGCAAGCGCAGGTAATCATGCTAAAATTCGGGGCCGGAATGACTAATGCTCAGGCAGCCGAAGTGCTGCAACGCACAGAGGGCGCTATCAAAGCCTTGCAGTACAGTGCCTTGCAGAACCTGAGCAAAGCCATGGCGCTCAAAGGCTGGCCGTAGGAAAGTTTTGAGTTTTGAATTATGAGCTCTTAGTTAGCTGAGATAACTCAAAACTCAAAATTCAAAGCTATGGATGATGAGACTATACAAGACGCTATAGACTACTGCTGCGACAACCCGGAGGGGTTGGACACAGAGGAGTTGTTGAGCAAGTTCCCCGAATACAGGGACGAACTTGTGCCGCTGCTTGCCATTTGCAATCTCATCGGCGACGTTCCCCACGTGCCTCCGCAGCGATATGAGATGATGAAGCAGCGCGTCATGGCAGCCGCAGCCCTCTCTACCCAGCCTGCCTACGCGATGCCCGCTCAGAAGCAAGCTCAACCCAGGCCACCCAGGCCACAGGCAGCCAGAGCAAACACGGGCCGCCGTATATTCATTTTTGAGTGGCTGAAGAGGCCCGCGCTCGCAGCAGGGTTGCTTGCGCTGCTCATGGTGGGCTTTGTTTGGTCGGCCTCTGCTTCTTCGCTACCGGACAGCCCTCTCTACAACGTCAAAATCCTCGCCGAGAACGTCTCATTCAACTTTGCCAACTCGCCCGCCGATAAGGCGCGCATGCACGCCACGCTGGCCGAAGAGCGCCTGAACGATCTTGAGAAGATGCAGCAGCAGCACAAGCTTGACGGCGCAGGACTCGCGTTCTCCGACTACGCGAGACACCTGCAACAAGGCCAGGATTTGCTCAACGTCATCACTGCCGACGATGCGAAAGCCGAAGTAGCGGGGCGACTTTACCGTACATGCCGGAAGGGTCAGGTTGAGTTCAGTAGCTTCGATATTGACGTTGCCAAACTACCTGAGACGGTCAAGAGAGACTACGATGTATCCGCCACCGCGCAGAACACGCTGAGCAAGCTGTCTGAAAACGTTCTAATTACTTACAAAATATCGCCCCTCACTGTGATTGACCGGCCCACGCGGGACGTGCTGCAAAAAACTCCGGGACCCGAGGCTACACAGATAGCTCAGCTTAGTACAGAGCCTACCGGCACCACTCTGAATACCATCACCCAGGACAATGGGCTTGCCACAGGCACCATAATGGGCACAACGGGCACAACGGGACCTGGAGCCACCAACAGCCCAACGCAACAGTCTATCGCCGAGGGCAGCTCTACACCCCGCGCCGGGCTTACGGTAGCTACAGCCGCTGCAAGAGAGAGTGTTAGCGTGGCTGTTACACCCACAACACCCACGGCGCAGCCTTCGCAGAGTGGCACAGCACAGACGCCGTCCCAGACAGCGGAGCCGCCTACCACGAAGAGTCCGACCTCGACGTTAGTTGCAGGCACCGCCACGGCTTCCAGCACGGCTTCCAGGCAGGCCGGTGAGACGAGCACTGCTCTGCCTACCAAACAGCGCCCGACCGGAACCGAGTCGCCCAAGCCAACGCCTGAGCCACCCAAAACGCCTACTGTGCTCGTGAACCGCCCTACGGATACTGCCATACCCGCGCCAACGACGGCAACTCCGCAGTCAACCAACGACCGCCCGCCTTCGCACACCCCCAGGCCGACGGACGCGATAGTGCCGCCTGTGGACACGCCCAGGCCCTCAACCAGCACGCCCAACCCGCCCACGCAAACGCGAGTTCCACCCGGTAACACTCCGCTGACGCCGAGCAACACTCCTGTGCCTTCCAGCATAATGACTGCGACCCCAGGCCAAACGCAGGTGCCCTCGCCCACCGCCACGTCGGAGTCGAGGGAGCGAGCTGGCAAAACCCCCCCGGCGCACATAACCCCTCCGCCTGAGCGCACTCCGCACGATCCGCCTGAGGCTACGAAGCCGCCTGAATCTACAAAACCGCCTGACCCACATGACAGCCCCCTCAGTGGAGGGCAGCCTGGTCCACCCGCGAGCTAGCCTGTGCAGCCGACATATACGCTCAGGCTCACCAGACACTCGCGTACCTCAACCTCAGGCCCAACCGAGCAACAGACCCAGGTAAGGCATGCAAAGTGAATGTCAAGTCTGTATGAGCTGGTGATTATCCACATCTCCAGGAGCCAACACCACCCGGCGACTTTAGTCGCCGGGGCACCGGGCACAATTGCAGATGTGG
>JBBSIK010000040.1:0-11693 GCA_038232115.1 Chloroflexia bacterium | reverse complement strand
TTGCGGCTCTTGGTGGAGACATCGAGCAGTTCGACTTTGCCGCCATACGCCCTGATGTTGGCCTGCTTCGATTTGGAGGAGGTGGCAGGCATAATCACAGTGCAACTCTTGCCCAGGAGCATGCAGGCATAAGCCACCGCCTGCCCGAAATTACCGGAGGAGGCGGTTATCACGTCGTTTTCCTCGACTTCCGCCAACAGGTTGTATGCGGCGCGGAACTTGAAGCTGCCGGTAATTTGCAGCGTCTCACTCGCCAGCGTCACATCAGCGTCTAGCGCCCTATCCAGCAGCAGCGTGCTCTGGAACGTAGTCGGCTTGATAAATCGCGGCAATCTCTCCCACACCTGCCTGAGATATTCTTCGGTCAACCCCTCATGCATACTGGCCCTCCGGTTCATTAGTTTCTCTCCTGTTATAATACCGTAAAGAAGAGATAGAGGTTTAGGGTTAGGGGTTCTAGCCTAATTCAAAACCCTAAACCCTAGCCCCTGTCTTCCAGGGAGGCTAAATGGCTGAAAATATCTCAGCAAGTGAATACCGGCACTTGTTTCCGGTGACGGAGCATTATACCTATCTGAACCACGCGGCATGCTCGCCTCTGCCCATGCCGGGGACGGACGCACTGGCGAAATATTGGACGGAGCAGAGCCGCGAGGGTGTGCTGAGCGAGCCTCGTTACTTCCCGGTGATAGACGATGCGCGGGAGAAGATGGCCCGGCTGATTGGTGCTGAGGCCGGTGAGATAGGCTGGGTGCAGAATACGTCGAGCGCGCTCAATATGGTGGCGAACGGGCTGGAATGGGCGCAGGGCGACAACGTGGTGACGGTGCAGGGGGAGTTCCCCGCCAATGTATACCCGTGGCTAGGCTTGAAGCGGCTGGGAGTGGAGACTCGGTTGGTTCCGCAGCGCGATCACAGGGTGCTGGTGGACGATATAGCCGCCGCAATGGACAACAGAACGCGCATGTTGGCTATCAGCTTCGTAGAGTTCGCTACCGGCTTTCGCAACGACCTCTACCGGCTGGGGCAATTGTGTGAGGCGCGGGGAGTGCTCTTTACCGTTGATGGCATACAAGGATTGGGGGCGTTGCAGCTTGACGTGCATGCGGCGGGTATACACTTCCTGGGGGCGGGCGCGCACAAGTGGCTCCTGGGGCCGCAGGGGCTGGGCGTGTTCTACGTGCGTAAGGATGTGCTGGCGCGACTGAGGCCCATCACTGCCAACTGGTATAGCGTGGTGAACCGCGACGATCACATGACTTACGGCCAGCCCTGGGTCGCTGCCAATTCGCGCATAGAGGGGAGCACTAACAACGTCAGCGGCCTGGTGGCTTTCGACGCCATCCTCGCTATGCTGCTGGAGATTGGCCCTGCGCGCATAGAGAAGCGCGTGCTGCACCTGACTGCTCGGCTCATAGAGGGTCTTAACAGCCGGGGCTATGAGGTCGTAAGCTCACAACTGCCTGGCGAGCGGTCAGGGGTGGTCTGTTTTCGGGCGAAGGGCGACCCTCTGGAACTACTAGACCGCGCACGGTTGGAGCGTATCGTAGTGGCTGTGCGGGTAGGCGTAGTGCGCGTCTCGCCGCAT
Organism: Chloroflexia bacterium; assembly: GCA_038232115.1. GTDB lineage: Bacteria > Chloroflexota > Chloroflexia > QHBQ01 > JADMIH01 > JADMIH01. The sequence continues at coordinate 10,105 of JBBSIK010000040.1, read as the reverse complement.
TTCTACAACACGGAGGACGAGATAGACAGATTCTTGGGCCTGTTATAGCGCCGTAATAATGTACGCGCCAGGAGGAGTTTATTCTATACTATATCGAAATTACTCAGGAGGTCTCTTTGTGAGCGACGTTAGGCCCGCGCAGGCGGGCTACTCTCCGCTTTTTGTCGCAGTAGTGGGGCTGTTCGTAGCCAGCCTGATAACGGCAAACATCATATCGGTCAAGCTGATAGCCATTGGCAACTGGTTTGTGCCTGCGGGTGTGGTGATATTTCCGCTCAGCTACATCTTTGGGGACGTGCTGACTGAGGTATACGGCTACCGGAGCGCGCGGCGAGCTATCTGGCTAGGCTTTTTATGCAACCTGTTAGCGGTGGCCGCGATATGGGTGGCCGGTCTGTGGCCTGCCGCTCCATTCTGGAAGGACCAGCCTGCATGGGATAGCATACTGGGGTTCACGCCTCGCTTGCTTGTGGCCTCATTCCTGGCCTATCTGATTGGGGAGTTCGCCAATTCGCTTATCCTCGCCCGTATGAAGGTGGCTACCGGAGGGCGCTGGCTGTGGAGCCGCACAATAGGGTCTACTTTGGTCGGTGAGGGCCTCGACTCGCTCGTGTTTATCACGATAGCGTTTGCGGGCCTGCCTAACTTTGACCTGCCTACGGCTATCGTTACTCAGTGGCTGATCAAGGTGGCTTACGAGATACTGGCTACGCCGTTGACATACCTGGTGGTCACATATCTCAAGAGTGCCGAAAAGCTTGATGTGTACGACCATAATACGCAGTTCAACCCTTTGCTGCTGGCGGACTAGCCGGTGCTCGCAAATTAACCCCTTTTGTGCCTGGCCGTAACTATCGTCTTGATGCCGCCTCGCACGCCGAAGTCGCCGGTGATGGTCATCTCTTTCGGATCGAGCGCGCTAACCAGGTCGTTGAGGATGCGATTAGTCACATCTTCGTGGAAATGGCCCTCGTCGCGGAACGACCACATGTATAGCTTGAGCGACTTAAGCTCCACACATCTGGGACCGGGCTTGTAATTGATGTGGATCGTCGCAAAGTCGGGTTGGCCGGTCATCGGGCAAAGGGCCGTGAACTCTGGGCAGTCCATATCTATCTCATAATCGTTGTCGGGGTGCGGGTTCGGAAACGTTTCCAGTTTCTTGGATGGTTTTGTAGGCATGTTTCTCTCTCATGTGATTATTACTGGCAGATGAAATCAGGGTTGTTATCTTAGTATCCTGGATAGTTTGTTCCTGGCCTGTAATTATACCAGTTTTGGACACGCTGCTTTGGCTCGAAGGAGGCACCCGAACATGGACCCCATGCAGATTTTCCTCATAGAGCACACACATATGCATTCGGCGGTTGTTGGCGGTGACGGCGGGCCTTCGCTTGAAGATGCGCTGTGCCAGGGGCTGACAGACGAGCAGCTACGGAGCAAGCCGGAAGGGCTAAACTCTATTGTGTGGCTGCTATGGCATATGACGCGCTTCGAGGACGTGGTGGTGAATACGGTGCTGCGGGGCATGCCCGAAGTGTTGGACCGTGACGGCTGGTTGGCGCGGTTGGGGGTGGATACCCGCCTGGTCGGCACCGGCAGCAGTGATGAGGAAGTCGCCGATTTCAGTGAAGTGGTAGTCCCGTCAGCCGTGCGCGGATACAGGTCGGCAGTGGGGCATGAGACGCAGCAGTGGGCTTCGGCGGACTTCAGCGAGCTACAGAAAGTACCGGACGTGGTGGGTCGCCTGGCGCAAGCGCAGGGGGCACTAGGCCAGCGTGCCGCGTGGGTGCAAACGCTCTGGGAGGGACGCACCGGTCTGGGCCTGCTTGCCCTGCCGGTGATCGGGCATGGCTATATGCACATCGGCGAGGCCAGGGTGACGCGCAGCCGACTAGGTAGGCGGGTGCCCTGAGCGTGGGGAGTGGAGCGTGGAAGGTCGCCTGTGGGCGTTGTCGTCGAGTTCGCTAGGTACTCGCCAGAGTACGCTGGCATGTAGGCCTTCTGGGTGAAACGTAAAGGTTCACACTTGGGGTGCAGGGGCGAAGCCCATGACGGGGTGTGTGGGTGTTCCCCACCTCTACCTCTTCCCTGTACCTCTTCTTTCTTTCTCCCCTCCCACGCGTGGGAGGGTGTATAGCACATAGAGATGGGTAACACATGTACGGGGACATGGGTAACACATCATACATTTGGATCGGGTGTTGGGCTGGACGAGCATACGTCTATCCTGCCCACTTTGTGATGGCAAAAGTACACGTCAAGGACTCCCTCTGTTTCGGTTTGTTTCAATGCTACATAATACCCACGGAATGCTTTGCTGACACCCCACTCCTTGCCTTGATAATACAGTTCACCTCTACCCTGTACCTTTCTTATTGCCACTACTCCCTCAGTGCCCACTTGCGGGTACTCTATTGGTGATAACTGCTCGGGATATTCTACTCCACTAGGCTTGTATCGTGAGGGTGGTACCTGCATGCCCAGAGCTTCATGTGGGCGGTGCAGATTGTACTCATCTCTCCATTCATCAAAGCTGCGCTGGCATTGCTCAATGTTTGCGAACACTCGATTGTACAGCAGTTCCGCTTTCATGGTCCTGTGGAAGCGCTCGTCTTTGCCCTGGGTCTGCGGGTGATAAGGGCGAGAGTGTGATACTCCCACCCCCAGCCGCAGCAGCCACACAGTGAGTGCAGTGTAAGGTGAAGCACCATCACCCCACGGTGAGCCGTTGTCCATGGCGATACGAGCAGGCAATCCGTACACACGGAATATGTCGATGAGATGAGATTGGACGGTTAGTCGCTGCTCGTTGGGACAGGCTTTGAGTGCTACAGAGAAGCGAGAATGGTCGTCCAGCACGGTCAGCGGATAGCAATACCCTTGTGCTGTCGTAGAGAAGTAGCCTTTGAAATCCATCTGCCACAAGTCGTTGGGAGAGGGGTGCTCAAAGCGGTGCCATGTGTGAGAGTTGTGAGGTGGTGTGTATGGCCCTTGCAGGCAGTTGTGCCTGCGGAGGATGTCAGTGATCGTATTGGGGTGAGGTATATCCAAATTAGGATACTGGGAAGTAAGAATGCAATGGAGCTTGCGACCACCCCATGCTGGGTGCTTCTCCCGCTCCTGCAGTACAAGAGTTTCAAGCTCGGCACTGGTGCGCGCAGGAGAAGTGGCGGGGCGGCGAGCGCGATTAGCAAGTCCTGCACTACCCTGTTGATTGAAGCGAGCTATCCACTTGTATGCAGTCTTGGGGCTGATGCTAAATCTGCGGCATAACTGCCTGATGTTGGCCCCTTCCTGACCGGCTAAAAGCACGAATTCCTCTTTGAGGGACATAGTTGGCACTTCTTTCCACGGCATATTGCTCACCTCCTCATTGGGTCGTCATGGGGGCCAGCTTACCGCAAAACTATCTAAAAAGTGTTACCTATGTCCCCGTACATGTGTTACCCATCTCTATGTGCTATACAGGAGGGGTCGCGGGTGGGGCTTGGTCTAACAATATTCTGACTTGTCCTACCCCCATTCTTCTGAAAATAGCCCGCTAAGGGTGTGTTTTCATTCCCGGTTGGTGGCCTGAAGGGTCATGAATTATTCTGAACACTTATGGTGAAACAGGGGCTTGACAAAGCGGCCAAAATAGTTTATATATATACCATCAGAGAACGAAAGGAGGTACGATACGAACGAGGTTACACAGCTATCGGCAAGGTGCAACGAGTCTACCATGACGGTATGGCTGCAACTGGTGCGTGTATATGAGAAGCTAGAGCACCACGCAAGTAGTCATCTGGAGTGCTACGACCTGACGCCCGCGCAGTATGACGTGCTGGCTCAACTTTCTGATGCCCCCGGCATAACTCAACAAACGCTTGCCGAGCGACTGATGGTCACGAAAGGCAACATCTGCGGGTTAATCGACAGGATGGAGAAGCGTGGGTTTGTCGAGCGTAGGATGGACCCCGAGGACCGCCGGTCTAACCTGCTGTATGTGACGTCCACCGGCAAGCAGATCGCTGAGAAAGCAATACCGGCTTATGCTCAGTTCGTGCGCGAGCACCTGTCTGTGCTTCCTACCGAGGAGCAGCATACTTTGCAAGCGCTGCTGAACAAAGTAGAGTTGGCTCTCGACGATCACTAATTTTTTTAGCCTTATAGTTTATTACTAAACTGTAAGCAAGTAAACTATATTTTGGGTTCAAAACTATAGATCCCAATATCACCAAAAATAGGAGAGTAAAACAAAATGGCTAATACACTCGAAACCACACCCATCACCGGAACTACTACCTGGAAACTTGACCCTATGCACAGCCAGATAGGCTTCTCGGTCAAGCACCTTATGATCACCACCGTGCGCGGTCGCTTCAACACGGTAGACGCCGCGATACAGCTTGATGAGCAGGATTTCACCAGGTCGTCGGTTGAGGCCACCATTGACGCCAGGTCAATCAACACCGGCGTTGAATACCGCGACAACCACCTGCGCTCAGGCGACTTCTTTAGCACTGAAGAAACCCCTGACATCACATTCCGCAGCACCCGCATCGAGCGCAAACGCGACGACGAGTACAACGTTTACGGCGATCTGACCATACGTGGCGTCACTAAGCCGGTAGTGCTGGACACCAATTATGAGGGTCGCGGTCCCGGTATGGACGGTGTGGAGCGCATCAGCTTCAGCGCCAAGACCGAGATTAACCGCAAGGACTTCGGCGTCAATTGGAACGTAGCCCTCGAGGGCGGCGGCGTAACGGTGAGCGACAAAGTCAAACTCGAGCTGGATATCCAGGCCGTATCGCCCGCAGCGTCGGTCACGGCGGAGGCAGATGCAGAAGCCGCAGCCGCGAAATAAGCAGAAAAGCCCGCGGGACAGTTTCTTTTATGCAGAGCCTGTAGGACCACCTGTGTGCCTACAGGCTCTTGTTTTCGTCCAACTGCTATCCACCGGGCACGCCTTTTGATCTGATGAGGGCAATGGGGAATAAACAATGAGGAGATTACTACAATAATGCCGAAGAACATACATATCCTGGGAATAGCAGGTAGCTTGCGCAAGAACTCTTACAATCGTTCGCTGCTAGCAGCGGCTGAGAGTTACCTGCCTGAGGGCGCGACGCTTGAGATATATGATCTTTCCGACATACCTATTTTCAACCATGATGTGCAGGAAGCGGGCTACCCGGAGGCTGTGCAGCTTTTTCGGGACAGGATCGCGGCTGCTGACGTGATCTTGATCTCCACCCCGGAGTACAACTGGTCTATACCGGGCGTGCTGAAGAATGCCATAGATTGGGCATCTCGCCCGCCCGACTTCCCGCTGAACGGCAAGCCCGTGGGCCTAATGGGCGCGAGTAGCGGCATGGGGGCACGGTGCGCGCTCAACTGCACCTGCACAACGTGTTTGCCTACTTGAATATGTACCTGGTGCCCAAGCCGGAGATTTCCGTGCGCAAGGCAGCCGAGAAGTTCGACGAGCATGGCCTGCTCATTGATGATGACCTGGGCAAGCTGATCGGCGGCTTGGTGCTGGCGCTGGTAGACTGGACAAGACTGCTAAAAAGGGAAGCGTAGGACGGATTGCGTTCTTTGCGTCTTTGCATTTTCGCCTTCTAGTCGTACCGCACGACCAACTCGGATATGGGGCGGTGAGGGCGGCGAGGAGGGTCCTGAGAGGCGTAACCTAGCTGGATAAGGGCGTGAGGGATGAGAGACGGCTCAAGGTCGAGGGCAGCGCGCACGGCCTCGGGGCAGAAGAGGGGGGCACACATCCAGCCGGTGTCGAGGCCTATGCTATAGGCGCTGAGGAGCATGTTCTGGATGGCGGCCCCTAAGCTCTGTACAGCCATTATAGCTTCGGCTTCATCTCTAATTGGGTCGTGATACTGATGCATCCCTTCCATGTATAGGCAGGGGATAACCAGCACGGGGGTGTTGAGCACGCGGTTGCGGGACTTGCGCAGGCGCGTATCCACCACCTCCGAGCTTTCGCCGTCCATCGTCAGATTGCGCCGCCACTCGTTGGACATCGCGTCGGCCAGCTTCAGCTTGAGGTCGGGCCTGGTAATTACGGCGAAGCGCCAGGGCTGCATGCCGTGTGGAGATGGCGCCCAGCGCGCTGCCTCAAGCGTCTGCTCGACAAGCGACGTGGGCACCTCGATTGGCAAGTACCGTCGAACGACGTGGCGGCCTCGTGCCAATGTTGCGAAGTCAAGTTCGGTGCGGCTGGGCGGCGCGTCCTCTGTCTCTACTACACCGCCCTTCCATGAGCGCACAGAAGCGGGAGTGACGACTATTACCGGCTGCTCGTCTATACGCATAGTGCGATACTGCGGGTACTTTTTACGCAGCAAGGCTATGGCATGGGTGTGCCTTTCAGCGCCCTGGTCTTCGAGCGCAGCGGTACCGTTCACCAGCACGTAGCGCAGACGGCTCCAGTCGTCGTTGTAGCTGTCTATGAGCAAAGAGACGCTGGGATTCGCCCGTATGTTGCGCACTCGCTTGAGACGTGTGGGCGGCACATTCTTCGGCTTCTCGTCGAGGGCGATGTAAAAGCGTTCACCGTCGAAGGCATAGCACACCGGCACGAGAGAAGGGCGGCCCTCCCCATCCACTGTGGCGAGGCGGGCCACCCGCTGCGAATCCACATAAGCGACCAATTCGGTAGTGAATACTGGCGGCTGACCCCTGATCCCTGACGACTCTAGCTCCCCCATTTGATTTGCGGGATCACCTCGCGCCCGTATGCCTCTATAAATTCACTCTGGTTGCGGCCCGCATTATGTACGTAGATTTCCGTGAAGCCAAGATCGGCGTAGTGCTGGACGTGTTCCAGGTGAGCATTGAGGTCGGCGGACATAAGCACTCGACCCTTGAAGTTCTCCGGGCGCACCAGCTTCGCCATCGCCTCGAAATCCTCTGGATTGCGGATGTCCTGCTTGGGGAAGTTCATGCCGCCGTTGGGCCACTCCTTCACCGCCTGCTCGACGGCTGCTTCGTCCGACTCGGCCCACGACACGTGTAGCTGGATAATGCGGGGCATAGTGGCGGGGTCCTTGCCTGCTTCTCTCGCGCCCTTCTCGAAGCGGTCTATGAGCATGCGTATCTTCTCGTCGGCAGCGCCTACCGTGATGATACCGTCGCACGTGCGGCCCGTCCTCTCGGCGTTGACGGGGCCTGAGGTGGCGACATAGATGGGGGGCGGCGCGGGCGGCATGGTGTAGAGGCGGGCGCTCTCCAGATTGAAGTAGGTGCCGCGATACTTGACCACCTTGCCTGTGAAGAGCTTGCGGATTATCTCTATCGCCTCGGCCAGCATCTCCAGGCGGGTGACGGGTTCGGGCCAGTATTGCCCGGTGATATGCTCGTTGACGGCCTCGCCCGCGCCCAGCCCCAGGTAGAAGCGGCCCGGATACATCACTTCGAGGGTGGCGGCGGCCTGCGCCAGGATAGCAGGATGGTAGCGCCAGCCCGGAGGGGTCACGCCCGTGCCGAAGCGCAGATTGGTGGCCTGCCCTAGCGCGCCCAGCAAGGCCCACGCGAAAGGCGATTGTCCTTGCGAAGGCACCCAGGGGTGGAAGTGGTCGGAGAGCATGAGGGCGGTAAAGCCGTTGTCTTGCGCCGCTTTGCTGTACTCTACTATTTCGTTGGGGCTGAATTGCTCGCTCATAGCGGCGTAACCGATGTAGTTGGTCATTTTGTTTGTCTCCTTTTATATGCCTGATTGTGAATTGGATAGTTACTGTGTTTTGCTAATCGCTGATGAGTTTATCGGCCAAGTCCAGGCAATGATAACGTCCAAAGGTGCATGGCCCCTTCTTCATCAGGCGCAAGTTGAACAAACGTATGGCCCTGACCACCTCCCTTTCAAGGAGAAGACTTTGTGCGTGGCGTAGGCTCTTGATCGTAAGGTGTATTTGGTCCTGTCCTCCCGGCCCGTAGAGTTGGTCGTCTATCTCTAGTGTAGGATATTCCTCCAGAAGCATATATAGCCCATCGCCAAATATTCTCTCCAACGGCGAGCGGGCAAGGTAGATGGATGTATACACATTGCGATCATAGGCAAAGATAGTAAGCACTTCCTGCCAATTGATATTTACTCTTGAATATAGAGTACTATCAGGATCTTTATGACCTGGTAAGCAGGAACATGCCCAGAATGAAACTTCACTACGCAGAAAAGCGGGAATGCCCACTTGAACATAGCTGCGTAAGACCTCTATCACCCGGTCGGCATAAGGCATAGTTGAGAAGCTTTGAAACTTTCTGCTGTATTTTCGACGCAGATCAGGTTCGACAACTCTAGTGCCCCTGCTATCAATATAGTTGGTATCGGCTAACCATCTCTCCTGCTCTTCAACGGGCATTATAAGGTCGAGGTCCGCCTCACCCTTCGGGATGCTGGTGAATACAATGTTTCTGAGGCTACAACCATTTTTCTCCAACGCCCATATAGCAGTGCGCTCTTCTTCATCCAGTTTAGCTTCTGCTACTTGCTTGAAGCTTATTTTCTCTATGTCGTTATGCACCTTGCGATGCTGGACGTAGCGGCGCGTCACATCGAGTGCCTGACCTGCGTAAAAGTCACCATTGGTGAAATAGAGCACATACAGGCCGCATCGCTTCCCTGGGCGAAAGAGGTCTGCTATCGAAGCACGACCTTGCACGTGATGCGGCTCCAGGAAGCCTAAGTCCTGGGCAATTAGCAAGTCTTTGGATTGGGTCGTAACCATAATTCTCCTGTGACATGTACCGCCTACTCATCCAACCACGGGAAGCCGCCGGGATCGCGCTGTGCCCGCTCGCTGAGTGTGGCCAGGTCATGCGCGCGGATTTGGGAGAGGAAAGGGAAGTCGTCCGGAGTTATTGAAAGTTTAGCCAGGGGCTTGACGCCGACCTCGCTCATCCACTGCTGGACTTGTACGGTCACTCCCCGAGAGGGTTTTGGCGGCTGCTGCTCGAAGCTGCTGGGTGGTAGCACGTAGATGGTGCCGTTGCGCCAGGGGTTGAGTGGAAGCGCGTCCGCGTTGATGGAGAAGAAATAGTAAGGGTCGCTCAGGCATGAGCTTTCTACCACGCGAAAGCAGGCGTTGAGCAGCGAGGTCACGTGTCGCTTTCTGTCTACTATGGCGAAGTAGATGGGCCATATGCCGTCGGAGGCGGCGTATACTCCACAGCGATTGCCGAATTCTTCAGTATCGTTCGATTTTCGCGGCTCGAACTCCTCGATAGCCGGGTTGGGTGAGCCATGCAACACAAGCCCCTTTGTATCGCACAGATAGCAAAGGAACTGCCACTTCGGTTGAGACAGCGTATAGCCTATCTCCGATCCTGCCCCGCCCTCTACGGCGTCAGTATACAGCTTCTCGAAAGCGGCCACGTCCCCTTCATTGAGGTTCATAGTCGGACGCTGTAGAAAATAGTTGGGTAGTTGCACAACTTTGCTCCTCTTGGACATGCCAGGGCAAGACCGAAGCTACATTGCTACGTGCCATGCGCCTTGCTGCACTCTACTATTTCGTTGGGGTGAACCTGCGCGCTCATGGCGGCGTAATCGATGTAGTTGGTCATCTTGTTTATCTCCTGGCATCTTTACTTGGTTTTATATTCCCCACGTACATGTAACTGTAATACTTTTCTGCAAGCGTGGCTAACTCATCAACTCGCTTACATATTCAAGGCTTCTTTTTAGCCGCTCGATGTCCACACCGCCGCCTGCGTCTATGGCTGGCGACTCCAGACTGATATGGCCACGGTAGCCACGCTCTTTCAGAGAGGTGAAGAAGCGGCGAAAGTCAATGCGGCCCTCACCCGGGTGTAGATACCGCCGTTTCCCATCAGGGACCATGCCTTCATCGTAGTCCTTGATATGCACATGAACTACCTGCTCACTTTGCCAGAGCCAATCAGCCTCAATAGCTGCCTCAAGCTGGTTGTGCCATGCCAGAAATTCGGTGTCGAGGGCCACTTTGCACCTGCTGTCCAATTCGAGTGCGCGGCGGACGTGGGCAAGTGGATCGGCCACGATGCAGGGGATAGTCTCTATGGCAAGTGCTATACCGTGCTTCTCGGCGGTATCTATGCAGGGCGTTAGGTGTTGCATGTT
>JBBSIK010000039.1:0-11748 GCA_038232115.1 Chloroflexia bacterium | reverse complement strand
CCGACGCCAGGCCTTCCACCGTGGTGATGCTGGCGGCATCACAAGTTACAACGAGCGTGAGGCAGGAGAGTACAGGCAGGCCGTCCCGTAGCACCGTGCAAGCGCCGCAGTGGCCCATGTCACACACCTTCTTGGTACCGGTGAGCGCGAGATTATCCCGTAGTAGGTCCAGCAGTGTTCTACGGCTCGGTACGCTTGCTCTGTAGTTGTCGCCGTTTACCGTGAGCCTGATCTCGTGTACTGTGCCAATCTGTCGTGCGTATTCTAATTCAACGTTATGCATCAATGTCTCCGCTCTTACTTATTTGACTGGCACCACGAAATCGGTGGTCACGACCCTCCCCTGATACTGGACTTCAAGCCACATTTTGTACAGCCCAGGGTGGGGAAAGGTGTGGGTGAAAGCCACGACAGGGCCATACCCGATAGCCGGTCTGACCGCCGGGGTGCCGAGAATAGACGACTGGGGGGTTTGCTGAACAGGCAGCAGCGTAGATACAGGGGCCGCAGTTATGCTTGCCAGCGCACTCGCCAGGCCGGGAGCATATGTGGGCGCTACGCTCGTTGACATCGGCGCGGTGAGCTTCTGGTCGCTCCCGCCGATCTGGCCCGAGTTGGGGAACTGGCTTTCGGTGTTTTGGCCGGTGCCGGTGCCGGGCGTACCGCTCGCGAAGACCTCTGTTCCGGCTGACCCCACCTCGTGTGCCAGAATGGGCGTGCCCTGTTGCGCATCATCAACTATCCACAGGTGGCCAGGCGCGCCGAGGTACGGCCACAGGTCGGCCACAGGGTAGCCACGCTCAGTCGCGCGGAAAGCGAACTGCACAGGCTGCCCGGCTCTCCAGTCCCCAGCGCCATGCACGAGTGTCACACCGATGCCTGAGGCCACTTTCATCCGGGTGTAGTCCTCGGAAAGCTGAGGGCCACCTGAAGGCTCTCCTGTTGAGATTGTCATCGTGTAAACCTGCACCGGAGCCTGAGCGGGCTTGTAGAAAGTCCACACGTTGTAAGTGCCGGTGCGTGGGAACGCAGCCGACACCGATGCCGCGTCCATCAGCAGTCTGTCGGTGAAGCTATGCCGGAAATAGAGCAGGTCCTTATGGAGGATGATCGTATGCATCAAGGCATCGCTGACCGGCTCGAACTGCGTCACCGGTTTGGCCGTACCATTGACGTTTGTGGTTACGCTGAAGGTGAGGGTGCCGAGGGCAGGTGGGTTCAACGTCAGGGGGTCCATGCGTACGGCCATGTCGTACTTGCCCGTCGCCACCTGCTCCGTTACAGTTGTGGAACCCGCACATCCCGATACAAGTCCGGCCCCCAGGACTAAGAGTGAGAGTGCTAATGTTGGTCTATGCCAGACTCTCCGCAATACAGACACAAGACTGCCTCCTGATAGTAATGCTATTCCTACGCCGTGGGATTATAACACAAGGCGGGCCGGCTACGATGCATGGCCCCAGAGAGAAGTAGCAAGTGGCGGACGGCCATCATGCTTATTGCGATCATGCCATCCGCCGCTCTCTTTGTGCGCTCAGGCCCGAACTAGGGCACAAGCAGCGCGCCGCTAACGAGCTTCGGCTCGAAGTGCTGCATAGTAATGCAGCTCGTCGGGCAGATTTGCGCGCAGAGGCCGCAGCGTATGCACAGGTACTCGTCCATAATCATGGCTGCCCCATGACGCCAGTTCTTGGCTTCGAGCAGCCGTGGTTCGTCGGGGCGGCCGTTCACCGACTCGATCAGGTCGAGATCGGTCATGTGAATCACGTTGGTCGGGCACACCTCGACGCAGGCGTTGCACAGGATGCAGTTGTCGCCATCAACGAAGATATTCAACTGGCACTGTAGGCAGCGCTTCGCTTCCTCGAACGCCTCCTGTTTGGGGAAACCCAACTCCACTTCGGTTTCCAGGTTATACCGCTCTTGCAGAGGCAGCATCGGCATGTGCTGGCGCGGCACGCCGTCATAATCATCGCCGTCTATCAGACGCCTTTGCATTGTGTCAGCAGTCCAAATAGAGATCGGCTGCCACGACATCCTCACTGTGGCATCCGGTGCGGTTTCGTCCCGTACCGTCTCTGTCTCGGCCCATTCCATGATCTGCTTCGTAACGTCCAGATGGTAGTCCGACACATAATCCAGGTATGGCACGAGGGCAAAGTCCGCCTGGAGTTGAACGGTATCCTTCCTGGTGTCTACACCCCGCAGGTACTGGTCAATGGCAATAGCCGACTTCTGCCCATCGGCGACACAGGCGATGATTGTGCGTGCGCCCGCCACAAAATCGCCCGAAGCGAACAGGCCGGGCACTGACGTGCTCCAGTTTACGGGGTCCGTTTCCGGGCGTCCTCGCCGGTTGACTTTCATCCCCACGTTCTCCGCTACCCACGTGGTTTCGGAGTTCTGCCCTGTGGCCGCAACGACGGTATCAACGTCCAGAGTGAACTCGGAGCCAGGTATGGGTACAGGGGAACGGCGGCCACTGGCATCAGGATCGCCCAGGCGATTGCGGATGCACTTCAGACCGGTCACGTGGCCGTTCGCGGTGATTACCTCGACCGGGGATATGAGAAACCGGATGTCCACACCCTCGATCTCGGCTTCACGGGCTTCCTCGTCGTACACCTGCATTTCGTTTCGAGAGCGGCGATAAAGCACGTACACCTTCTCCGCGCCGCTGCGTAGAGACGAACGCGAGCAGTCCATAGCCGTAAAACCGCCACCGATTACCGCGACTCGCTTGCCGATCTCCACCTTCTGGTGCAGATTGATGCGCTCCATGAACCACAGGCCAGGATATAGGCCCCGCGTGCTCTCATAGTCCTCGCCCGGTATTTCCATGGCCTGTGGATTCTGGGTGCCCGCAGCGATAAGCACAGCATCGTGCCGCTTCATCAGTTCGACAAGTGGTATTGCATCGGGGTTGACGGCCTCGGCCCCAGGCCAGCTACCAAAGCCGATAGGCGTGCTGAGCTTGATTTCCACGCCCAGCGCAGCCAGGTATTCATCTATCTCCCGCTTGCACAGGTCGCGCGGCAAACGCCATTCGGGTATGCCGCCGACCAACATGCCGCCCGCAACAGGCAATGACTCATAGATCGTTGCGGCGTATCCGAGCTTGGCAAGGTCCCGCGCAGCGGCGATGCCCGTTGGCCCACAGCCCACGATACCCACCGTCTTATCGCTGGTGCGAGGGGCCGGAGGGGGAGGTGTCCAGGGGCCTCGGTAGTCGGCGGCCACGCGCTTGAGCCAACAGATAGCAATTGGCTCATCCAGGCGACCTCGGCGGCATGCCGGCTCGCAAGGACGCGCGCATACACGACCCAGGATGCCTGGTATGACGTTGTCCTCCAGGTTTATACGATACGAAGACTCGTAGTCCTCAGCAGCGATGTGCGCTATGTAGCGAGCCACATCGGTGTATGCAGGGCATGCATACTGGCAGGAGATGTTCGCTAAGAACCACTCGCTGTCGCCGGTGTTCAGGTGGTAGGGCGCGGTATTGCGCTCCGCGTGACCCACGTTGCTCTCGGACCGCACCAGCGCCATCAAACGCATTCTCTCGTCGGCCATAATTCCCTCCTCTATCCTCTATACAAAGTAGAAAGTTGAAAGTTGAAAGTTCCGAGTCGAAAGTAAGCTGCTTGGAACTTTCAATTTTCGACCCGGCCATCGTCCTGTGTCAGTCGTCCGCCATTGCCAGATTGAGAAGCCAACGCTCAGACTTAATCGTGGTGGGCAGGCCGTGAGCCGGGTATACTTTGGTTTTGTCGGGCAGGGTCGCCAGGCGCTGTAAGCTGCGCGCAAGCTGGTCCTTATTTCCACCCGGTATATCTGTTCTCCCCACCTTCATGAACATGAGAGTATCCCCGGTGAAAATAGCTTCCGCCTCAGCCACGTAAATGCAGATGCTGCCGGGGCTGTGGCCGGGTGTGTGCCACACATCGAGTCTTAGAGTGCCCACCTCTAGCGCTTCATCGTTGCCGACGTAATGGTCGGGGCGACTAGGCGGTATCTTCGCTGCCAGTTCGTCATCCGAGGTAAGCTTGGGATCCGCCAGGCGTGTGCTGTCCCAGGAGTGCGCGCAAAGCTGGGCACCCGTGGCATTTACAAGGGACACGTTATCGCCGATATTGTCCCAGTGCCCGTGCGTGTTGATGACATACACCACCTTGACCTGTGCCTCAGCAGCCAGTTTGCAGGCGCGACGCGTAACGCCAAGTGGAGCGTCTATGATCGCTGCCGTACCTCCAACCTGGTCGTATATCAGGTAAGCTGAGGTGTTTAGAGGCCCACCGCCCAGGGACTTGATAGTCATATCTCAGCGCCCCCTACCTCCATCACGCGCCGCGCGCATCGCTACCAACCTCAAGGGTCCTTCGGCGTCTGCCGCACTGTGGAGAGAAATCGCCAGGGGGCCGGCATGCCTTATCGACCGGTGCGGCAAGCTGCTGTCAACGAGCACGGGAAGGTCTATAGCCGCCGGAACGAATAACAATAACGACGCAGGTGACCCTCCGCGGTTCTCAAGTACCCATTCATCCTTCGCAGCCCACGTCAGGGAGTCACCGTCGTTCAGGCGTAAACTGCTCCCCGGCTCTCTGAATCTCACGTCACCCAACAAGACCATGCAGTACATTGAACCGGATTTACCTCCCACCTGCTGCCCCTCATGCGCCTCCATACGAGCACCCATCGTCATGTGCACCAGGACAACCGTGCCTGACGCCATTGCTGAGACTGTGCTGAGGCTGGACCCTATAGCCCTGGATGGCCTCTGGCGGACCAGTACAGGACCGGCGAGGGCAGGCGGGCCGACTGCGGGCAGCGCAACGTCTTCAATAAGCTCGGCAAGGGGCATCGAGAGAGCTTGCGCCAGCCTGCGAAGACTGGCAAGCGAGGCGTTTGTGGACCCGCCCTCCACCTGGCTTATAAAGCCCTTACTTAGCCGGCTCTCACGCGCAAGAGCGGACAGACTCAGATGCCGTGCCTGCCTGGCTTGCCGGAGCCTTTGCCCGATAGTCATGTAGATGGCCTCTCTGTTTAGGTGAGCTAAACGGGTTAACCAATACTATACAGCAATATATCAGGTGGCCTGGATGATTGTCAAGGGCAGAAGGCACAAAAGCGCAAAGGGCATTAAGGAGAGATATGAAGGTCAGCGTTCCCGCAGAAACCGGTCCGATTAGGTGTATTACCGGCTTGTGAGCACGAGCACCTTTGACAATTGTGCTCTGGTAGCATCATTGTCCGGGTGGAAGCAGCCATCGCCGTATCCGGTGAAAATCCCGTGAGCAATCGCTACCTGGACATAGGTGTACGCCCAGTGCGGAGCAGTAACGTCACAGAGGGTGACCGGGCTGGGCGGCGCCTGCAGGTTCCAGTTCTGCGCAAGCACAATTATCTTCGCCACCTGTGCGCGACTGACGGAAGCATCCGGCCTGAACTTCCCATCGTTATAGCCACCAATCAGATTGTGCGCATGTGCCGTCTCAACATACCTGTAGAAAGCATGCGAGTTGCCGACATCGCTGAAGCTCGGTGTGTCGGGGTTCACTAGGGGCAGGTCCGCCATCAGTACCACCATCTTGACCAGTTGGGCGCGGGTTGCCGTGCTTTCCGGTCGGAACGTGCCATCACTGTAGCCAGACACTACGCCCCTGCACGCAAGTACGCGAATATAACTCGCCGCCCACATGTCAGCCGGCACATCGTTGAACGAGGCTATGCACCCGGCATCGGCCCCTGGGACTTGCGGACCCCGGGTGAGTGTGGGGCTTGGCTGCGGGTCGGGGAACAGGGTGAGGCCGTTTTGGATAGCGACCGTCAGCAACTGGCGACTGAGCGCCCTCAGATCAATGTTCGCCATGCCCGGGCCGTGAGTATCAACGCCGAGAACCCATGATTGCACCTGCCATCTGAACCTACGCTCGACAGGCTGCCCCTCTGAGTCGCGCAGCACGGCCATATAAGCGCGTAGCCCATAGAATGGCTCAAGTGTGACGCTGTAACCACTGAGGCGAGCATCTGCCTCTTCCGCTGATATGCCCGCTTCCGCTGCGGCCCGGAAATCGAAACTCCGTATCGAGGCAAGTTGCCAGTCTGTGCCCGTCAGGCTCTTACGCACACTCACGCGGTCGCTCGGCTCAACACGAACCACCGGAGGCCAGTCGACCATCAGCGCGAAGTCGCGTAGGGTCTTCTCCTGCCAACCGGGGGCAGGAGAACCACTGGAAGGCGTAGCGGTGCCGGTAATGCCTGCGGTGGGAGGCACGCCCTCAAGCGACTTGGGACCGTCTCCCGGAGCCACCTCGACCACCTGAGTGGTAGCCGTGCTACTGACCTGCGGATCGGTGGCGCTATCCGCACTCGATGCAGCTATGGCCCCATGCGGGTTCATTATCATTGTCAGGAACACCAGAACGAAGGCACAAATCCCCACGTGTGCAACTAAACAATGCACACGCGTTTTGCCCCCGTCTCGATTGTTCCCGGTGTGGCTCAACATCTCAACTTTGCAACCCTATAGCTCTTTTCTTTACGAGTCGAAAGTTGAAACTGGGAAGAGACACTTACTTTCTAACTTTCGACTCGTCACCCTACTCTATCTAGCCAGCAAAGCCAACCTCAACTGGTTCAACGCCACCAGGCCCACGAAACGAGGCACCTCGGCGGGGACCGTCGTCCACTGGCCTCGTGTTGCCTCTGCGAACGCCATACCATCACGAGAAAGCACCAGGATTGACGCTTCCGCCTTTACTGCACCTATGGCCGACGGTGTGGTCTTCGCCTCGACTGCCAGAACCATGTCGGCACCTGATCTGGCGATTGCGGATGCGGCCACGCTTTGCAGTTCTGAATCTGATGAGCCAAGCATTTCCATTGCGTGATCTCGATCACGCGCCGTGTAAGTTGCTCGGACCGCGCTATCCGCACTCAGGTGCGGCGACACGGACCCTAATGCGCCCTGGCCTACTTCCAATATGACAAGGGTCAGACCCTTCGCATGCAAGAGCGAGAGCGCCACCCCCGAAGGAGTGTCATCGTCCGCCCCGTAAACAGCATTGCCCAGCCTCTCCCGCACCACAGCTTCCAGAGGCGCAATCTTTTCTCGTGCCAAATCTTCATCCTGTGCCTTCGCTGTGAGACGTAGGTGGACGCCATCCTGCTTGGCATATGGGGCCAGTGTCGGGTTCGAACCTGACATAAGATCGAAGACGGCCTGTTCGACAGCCGATTCTCCCATACCTAGTACTTTCAACGTTCGGGACACGATCACGGTGTCGCTGAGCAGTCTCAGGCGAGGCTCGATCTCTTGTTCCCACATGCGTTTCATCTCGAACGGCACGCCTGGCATGGAAATGATAACTCGGCTGCTGCCACCGCTACCGGGGCCGCTTACCCACCAACCCGGCGCTGTGCCAACGGGGTTATCTACGGCACTAGCAGACGGAATCAGCGCCGCCTGCTTGAGGTTGCGTTCCGGCATGTCAACACCTCGCCTGCGGAAGAACCCTCTTACATGCTCGGCCAATCGCTCGTTGACGGTGAGTTGCTCGCCCAGCACCTCGGCGATGGCCTCGCGGGTAAGGTCGTCCACCGTTGGCCCCAATCCGCCCGTGGTGACCGTCAGGTCGCTTCTATCCCAGGCACGTTGCAGCACTTCGCGCAAACGACCCATGTTATCGCCAACCTGAGAAATATAGTAGCAGTCAATACCCAGGCCGGCAAGCCGCTGAGCCAGGTAAGAGGCGTTCGTATCAGTGATCGTGCCTAGCAGCAACTCGGTGCCAATCGACACTATTTCCGTTCGCATCTCACACCCGCACCTATGCTTTGCTGCCGTATCATGCCGATTATAGCACACATCAGCGCCTTGACCAATAGCCTATTGGGGTTGTTCGCGCTCGGCCAGCCGGAGGGAAACACCCGCGGCATCTTCATAAATGCTTGCCACTACAGAGTAGTCCAGCCGGGCGGTGTCAGAGGTACGTGCGAGTTTGTAAAGCTGCTGTGCCAAAGCCCCACAGAATGCGGGCGCGCCCAACTCGTTTGCCCAACTCAGCGCCGCCCGCAGGTCCTTCATCAGCAGATCAAGAGCGAATCCCCCACTCAAGTCGCCGCTGAACAGAGTCTTCGGCAGCCAGTTCTGCATCAGGTAGTTAGAGCCACTGGAGGTAGCAATCACCTCCGTGAGCGTTTCCAAGGGCACTCCGGCCTTTATGCCCAGGGAAAGCGCCTCGGCATTAGCCACCATGACGATAGAAATGATGAGTTGGTTCACCAGCTTCACGGCCTGCCCACTCCCCGGAGGGCCTACGTGGACAATATGCTTCCCAAGCGCCTGCAACACGGGCAACCCCCGTTCATATGCCTCCTGATCCCCACCCACCATAATTGTGAGGCTGCCCTCATCAGCGCGCGCCGGGCCTCCACTCACGGGAGCATCGAGAGCAGCTATGCCGTGCTCCTGAAGGCTGCTATGGTGCTCTTTGGCTGCCGTCGGAGTAATAGTGCTCATATCTATGAAGAGCAGGTCCTTCGCGCCGCCCGTGACCAGACCATTATCGCCGAAGAGGACGGCATGCACCTGTGGCACATCCGGCACCGAGGTGATGACAACCTGGGAGCGTTGTGCCACTTCGGCAGCCGACTCTGCTAGTGAGGCTCCTTCCGACTGAAGCAGTTGCGCCGGCACCATATTTTCATGCGGCACCACGGTAACATCAAAGCCGTTCGCCAGCAGCCGTCGTGCCATCGGAAAACCCATCGCTCCGAGTCCTATCACGCCTATATTTGTCTTCATTCTTTGTCACCTCGTCTCACTACTACCGTATCAGGTAACCGCATCACGCACCCAGCTCCGTGCTACTGAGGCATGGGAGTAGGCGTGTCAAAGCCGGGCGACGGCAGTGTGATAACCACAGGTGTAGCCGTGTTCGTCACGGGAGGCGGCACGAACTCCGTGTTGGTTGGTGACGGCACTTCCGGTGGCAGAGTCGGAATCAGCGTGCTAGGGGCGGTGTTGGTAGGCGCAGAGGTACTCGTGGCGGTGTTGGTGGGTGCGGGCGTGCTGGTGGCGGTGTTGATGGCTGTGCGCGTCGGGGGACGCGGAGTCGGAGACACATAGGGTGGGGACGTTACTGTAGGCGGCGCGACGAGTGGTGTAAACGTGGCAAAGAGTGTCGCGGAAGCAAAGGGCGTGAGGGAGCTTGTGCGCGTCGCGGTAGGAAGGGGCGTACCAGGAGTCGCCGTGAACGTCGAGGTGCGCGTGGGCCGAAGAGTGGCCGTCGGAAACGGTGTACGCGTCGGTTGGACGGTGCGCGTGGGCCTCGGAGTCGCCCCTATTGGGGTGGGCTGAGCGGGATCGGGTGCCGTGTTCTGGTCGGGAGATACGGTGCCGAGCGATGTGGGTGTGGGGATGCGCTGCCGTGGCCCAGGATCGGACGGGCTTGTGTTGCAGGCAGCCAGCAAGAGCAACGAAGCGAGCACAAAGGCTATAAGCCGCCCAGGCGTCGCGTAACGTACACGCCTGGTCAGGTGTTGCTTGTGGTACATACGCATATATAGGACTATAACACATTAATCGTATGAGACCATGAGATTTCTGTTTTGTGTGCTCACGGGATATGTAGCTCTGTGGCACCTGCTTGGTGGAATTATTCTATGGGGCTGTGCTGAGGCGGCAAACCAAACAAGCGAGGAGTTGAAGCGCACTTTCGCAGGGCAATCCTCAGCTTACGAACCGCCGGGAACGAGAAATGTGGACGAGAAAAGGCGTGTCACGCCATTGATATGATCTGCCGGTGCCTCACCAGTAGGTACACAGCGCACACACCACAAATAACAGCGCCGCTAAAGATGGCCGCCGGAGCACCGAAGTGATCGGCTATGAGGCCGGCCTGTAGATTGCCCAAAGGCGCCATACCAACAAATAGGAACGCGAAGACCCCATTTACCCGACCACGCAGTTCGTCTGGCACATTCGTCTGGACGACGGTGTTGATCGTGGCGTTAATCGAGATCATCGCCCAGCCGACACCCATTAGAGTGACGAGCGAGAGTAAGTAATTACCCGACAACGAGAATATTATGAGGGCCACCGGCAGCCCAATCGAACCTATCGCAATGAGCCGCCCGCGTTTTATGTCGGCGCGCCCGCTCTTGAAAGCCAAGCTTACAGCGCCGATGAGTGACCCGATCCCCGAAAAGGCCATCAGCATGCCATAGCCGCCCTCGCCAACCTTAAGCACATTGTCGGCGAAAATCGGCATCAAGATCGTATATGGAAAGGCAAAGACACTCACTACCGCTACGATAATCATCAAGGGGCCAATCACGGTGCTGTGCCGAACGAAATTGAGACCTTCCAGGATCTGCCTGCCGGATTTCGTTTCGATCCTCTTGCGCTCATCAGGCAAGCGCATCATTAGCAGGCCCGCGATGACGGCGATATAGCTAACACCGTTCAGGAAGAAAGCTAGCGCGGGGCCTTGCCAGGCCAGGGCAATAGCGCCGATTGCCGGCCCCAGTACACGTGCGCCGTTGAAAATTGAGGAGTTGAGGGCAACCGCATTCATCAGGTCTTCTTTGCCGCCGACCATCTCCACAGTGAACGCCTGCCGCGTCGGCCCATCGAACGCGAAAGTCGTGCCAAGTATAAGCGAGATAACGATCAGATGGGACACTTGAACGGCGTGGGTCCATGTGAGAAAGGCCAGCACGAACGCCATGACCATAGATATACACTGTGTCGTGATAACCAGCAGACGCTTTGGCACCCGATCCGCAATTGACCCCGCCCAGAGAGAGAGCAGAAGCACCGGAAGCGAGTTCGCAAAGCCCACCATGCCGAGCCAGAAAGGGGAATGCGTGAGCTCGAGCACGAGCCACCCCCGCGCTATATTCTGCATCCATGTACCGATGAGCGAAATCAGTTGGCCCGACCAGAATAGCCGAAAGTTGCGGTGCCTGAGCGCGCGCATCGCCAACGGTAGCGGCACCTGCGCACCAAACATCGGGAACCAGGGCCTGGGCAGCGTGCCAATCTGGACGTTTGAGGCCGCGACACTCGCACCTGCCGCCAGGCTAACGATTGACATGTCGGCACTGTCTCCGGCGAGTGCGGCGGTCTGCTTGCGAGCAGATTCTCTCGACGTTATATCTGTACTCAATTCCATCTTATGCTCTCTTTTTGCCCTCAGTATTATCCTTCTTGCGCCTGGAGTCATAACCCGGGCCGGGAGCGCCTCCTAATGCTTCGCGCCTCTCTAAGTATCGCGCTCTCCTTGCTTCCAGTTCAGACCTCATCTCTGCCATCTGGCCCATCTTTATCTCTATCAGGCTCAGTTGTGACTCAGTCAGGGCGAGGGCACCGTCTAAGAGCGACAGGCGCACAGAAATATTTTCGGTAGCTCGATACTCCGACCGCAAAACGTTGATCGCCTCTTCGCCCTCTACGATCTTCTTTATCTCTGCGAGAGAGAAGCCAAGCAGTTGCTTCAAGCGGCTTATATCCTGTAGCCGCTGCAAATCAGACTCTGAGAACAACCTGAAGTCGCCCTGTGTGCGGCCAGGAGGTGACAGCAAGCCAAGTTCCTCGTAGTAGCGTATTGTGCGCTGGGTGAGTCCGGTGCGCTCCGCAACTTCGCCGATACGAAGATAAACTTCGCCATGATCGGTTGCGCGTGGGTCGGACTCGACCATTACATCCTCGGTCAGGTTCATATTAGAATTATATCTAACTCT
>JBBSIK010000038.1:0-11844 GCA_038232115.1 Chloroflexia bacterium | reverse complement strand
TTGACCATGAAGTGAACGTGCGGGCCGGTCGAGTGGCCTGTGGAGCCTATGTAGCCGATCACCTGGCCGCGATTCACATACTGACCGACGTATGCGGCGGGCTGGCGTATCATATGGCCGTAGACAGTGCTGTAACCATCCAGGTGGTCGATCATCACACAGTAGCCAAGGCCGTCTGTGCGCCAGCCGGCCCACACGACCTTGCCGGAGTCGGCTGCATGGATAGGCGTGCCCGCACTGATAGCGATGTCGAGGCCGTTGTGGGCGCGGGTGAAGTACTGCGTAATCGTGCCGTTCACAGGCCAGATCATGTTCCCCGTGCCAGACTTGTAGCTGTTCGCCGTAGCGTTGCTGTTATCCGGCTTGGGCTGAGGCTTAGGCGTCGCAGTGGGCCTGGCGGTTGGGCGCGGCTTCGGAGTGGGTGGCGGCTCGTCCGAAACGTCTCTCCGCACCGGCGTATCGGCGGGTGTGGTATCGCTGTTATCGCTGCCGTTACCGGCCTGTGGATCGATCTTGGGAGGCTCCGGCTGTGCATTGGGGCGCTCAGGAGGCCGGGACGCGCCACGTGCCACCGGCTCAACACGAGCCGCCATCGTCACCTGCTCGGGACTGCCACCCGGCACCATAATCACCCGGTCCACCGGCAGCGGCGTATCGGCGGTCAGGTTGTTGGGCGGATAGTCGAGGATCATCTGCGGAGAGACGCCGAGCTTGTCCGCGATAGCCAGCACCGTGTCGCCCTTCTGTATCTTGTACTCGACGCCAGGAAGGGGCAAGAGACGCAACTGCATACCCACGGTGAGACTATCGGGGTGCGGCACATCGTTGCTGTAGAGGATCGTCGGCACATCTATGCCATAGCGGGCCGCGATGCGCTTGAGAGTATCACCCTGGCGCACGGTGTAGGCCACGGTGTCTTCACGGGGCGGGATCATACCCGCAGGTACAACAAGCGGCTGTCCTGGAACGACCTGGCCGTTCTGGAGCTTGTTGCCCGCGTATGCAGCGATGGCGTCAGACTCAACCTGGAAGCGGTTGGCTACGTTCTGCAGGGTGTCGCTGTTCTTGGGCACGTAGTACATACCATCAATAGGAGGTATCATCAACGTGCGCCCAGCAGCCAGTATCTCGTCCGAATCATAGATGCCATTGGAGCCCATGACCGTCTCATCCATGACATTGAACTTCTGCGCGATAGTCTGTATTGTGTCACCCTGTGCCACGGAGTACTTCGTGACAGTTCCAACCGGGATGCTGCCCGGAGCCTGCGGACCCTGCTGCTGTGGCTGTCCCGCTGATGGCTCAACCGGCTTCACTAACGAATTGGCAGAGGCATCAGCCCCACCAAGTTCGGTGCGAGGTAGGGTGATGTTGTAGTCCATGCTGTCTATGGGCTGCTTGCCGTCCTGAGCAAACGCAGCATCACCATCATCGAAATGGTCGGTGCCGAGGGCTTCGGCGGACTGAATGTCGTGCGAATAAGCACCCTGCGTGGTCAACGCCTTGAGGCCACCGAGCGCCACGAGCACCCCCACCACCAGCAACACCACTATATGAGTGGCGTACCGTGTAGCCCACTGCGAAGCGGCGCGACGGGAGGTGTGCATCGCATACGCGTCTGGGGCCAGACCCAGAGAGCCGGGAGCATCGTCGGCGCGAACGAGCAAACCCGCACGGTCGCGGGCGATCTGCAGCTTGTTCGTAGCCACGGCCATACCACGACCGAGCACCGTGTTGGGCACATCACGTGTTTCGCTATCAGAGCCATACAAGGATATAGCGTCCGGCGAGAGGGCAAGGGCAAAGCTGTCGTCCTCGTCATCGGGGCCGTTACTCAGTATGTAGGTCGAGCGCGGGGCCTTTGAAGCGGGTCTATCGTCGGAAGAGAGAGTGGAAGGGCCAGCCACGCGGCCTTTTGCATGGTGACGCACGCGGCCCGACGATGATATTATCTGAGGGCCATGCTGAGCACCCTCTGAGGGGCTTTTTAGCAGGGAGTCGAGGCCGCTCTGGGCATCGTCCATAGCTCGGCTGGCGCGCCTCTGAGTGGAAGTGCTGAGAGAAGGGCGGCTTGAGGGTTTCTTCGCGCTGGGCGAGGGATCCTCGGACTGGTCATCTCCGACCGGAAGAGCCACCGGCTCAGTGTCCAGACCCTTGCCCTTCTGGGACAGGTTTCGTGACATATGCGCGGTTTCCTCCTGATTCTGTAAAACAAACCTGGGAAGGTCGCATAAAGCAACCCCCGTAGGCGTGATATATTTGCCATGAAGCCGTGGACACAGGACCACTCTCTTGCAACAGCGTATCGCGCCCGTAAGGACCCTGCCAGATGGCTAAGTCCGGCGTCTACACGTAGGTAGGCGCAAAGGGTATCATACCAACCACGCAAAAAGCCTGTCAAGCACAAAGATGTGCCGCAGGCGCAACTATACAGCAAAAGTACGGTAAATTACGTAGAGGTCAGGGGCTGAGGGTTAGAGGCCCATGACCCTATCCATCCCTTACTACGATCCGCACAGTATCCCCGACGCTCACCTTCATGCGCTGAGCGGCGCTGGAATTGCGCACGGCTATCTCCAGCAGCCGCTCCGAACCGATGAGCGCAAGAGGCTGGCCCTCGCGCACGTCAACGTAGGAATGAGACAGGCCCTGGATGCTGTGGCCGCCTATCTCTATGCTGGGTACGACTGCGGAGTCTGACAGTAGAGGGGCAAGCAGCCACTCAGGCAGGTTGGTGATGATGTTGCCGAAGCGGTCCATATAGACCACCTGACCCATAATGGCCGTACCCTGGCGAGTGCGCTGTACGCGAGGTGCGCCCACAGGCAGCATGACGAGGCTACTCAGGCTGATAGCCTTACCTATGCGCTCCGGCTGGGCACCGCTGGCGAGGTGGGTGGCTACCGGGGCAAACACGTCACGGCCATGAAAGGTGTTGCTCACACTCGACAGCCAATAATCGGGGTTGTCCAGATGATAAGCTCTGGGAAGTCCATCGGGAGAGCCGGAACCTGTAGGTGTAGCCTGGGGTAACGCGCGCTCTTTCTTCTGCCCACCACCAACCACGTCGCGCCCGCTATCGCCCGCCCAGCCAGGAGCGATGCCCCACATGCCGCCCATCCAGGCAGGCTTGTTGGCATCCTCCAGGCTGTTCATAGGAGACTGTTCGGCGCGCAGCACGTAGGTGAATATGCCATTGTCCGGTCCCACGAAAGTGCCGTGCCTGGTTATCAGCACTATACCCCGGCGGGCGCTACCTACACCGGGGTCCACCACTGCGATATGAACGGCGCTGGCCGGAAAATACCTGTAGGCTCGGTATACCACAAAAGCGCCTTCGTGTATCTGCTGAGGGGATATGTCGTGGCTGATGTCTACCACCTTGGCGTCGGGCAGGAGGGTATGTATGACCCCTTTCATCGCGCCTACATAGCCATCCTCCAACCCAAAGTCGGTGGTTATGGTGATAACCGGCGGGTGCTCCATCCTCCGAAGACGATCTTCCAACCCTGCTATCAGGCTTCTGTACATATTGACGCCCATGGTTTGTCGGTAACCCCTTATTCTGAAACGTGATGCGGTTCACTAAACACAGATGCTGCGATCCACTGGACTCTCTTTTGTGAGCCGCATCACGTTTCACTCGTCGCCACACTGAACAGCAGTGGCTGTGTGCCCTGAAGATCGCCGCCGAAGTCGCTGTCATCGTTCCAGGGATACAGATCATGGCGATCGGGCCAGACGCATTGCAAGACGGGGAAAGTGGAACCGCCATAATAGTCAATGGCTCGACCGAAGAAAGGGGCATACCACTGGTGGCCCACGGTACGAAACATGCAGTTATAGCCTTCCAATATTTCAGGCGTCTCATCACCATCTTTATAGACGACCCCAGCCTTGATTTCGTCTATGATCGCGCTGATCATGCCAAACATCACGTCGTGATCCAGGCCAAATATGACGATCTCTGGGTGACTGTAAGACCGGTAAACGCCCACCGAATATGCCCACGGGCGCACCTCTTCGTCGCCGAGCACCTCGATAACGTGCCAGCCATACTCCTCAACGTCCGAGCGCAACTGCTGTGCCACCGAATCGTCACTATCGCTACTATCGCCACTGCCGTCCTCACCCACACCCTGCCTCCTATCTAGTGAAACGTGATGCATAGCCCGTAAACAGCTAACTCAGAACTTAAAGCTCCCGAAATTTGCTGAGCCATATCTCGCCGAATAGCTCGTCCTGCTCGGCGGCACCCAATTTGCGGCGGATTATCTCCAGCACCGCCAGGAACAGCACGACCAATTCGGTGCGAGACCGCATAGATGCATGCGCGAACTCGCTGCCGAGGGGTATGCGCTCGCCGTCTTTGAGCGGATTTAGCTGCCTTCGCAGGTGGGCCACTTTCTCGGCCACGGTGATGGTATGGCCCTTCGTAGCGGCACCCGTGGGCACGACCGGCATTGCAAGCTGCATCCGCTTCTGCACCATCTTGACCAGCTTTGAAAGCGTCACCCCATCCAGGCCGTTACCCATCTCCTCAGGCGACGGCCTGGATGGGGGCGCGGCACCTAGGGGTTCAAGGGGCGTGGGTCGCTCGTAGGAATGCAAGCCCGCATTCTCCCGGCTACGTAGCCACCTGGCCGCCTCCTGCACCCGCTTGTAGGCTTCCAGGCGTCGCACCAGCTCATCGCCTGGGTCTTCCTCTTCCTCCTCCGGCCTGATGGCGGGTGAGCGCGGTAATAGCGCCTGCGATTTTATCCACAGCAACTTACTTGCCACCCACACGAATGAGGCGAGCGGCGCGGGCGGCATATCGGGGTGCGACGACAGGTATAGCAGGAAGCCCTCGGTCACATCGGTGAGCGCCACCTTGCTGATATCAAGCTGCTTGCGCTCGATCAGCTTGAGCAGCAAATCGAGCGGTCCCTCGAACACCTCCAACCGTACCTGGAATGCGCCGTTCGCACATATCGAGGGGGTCCTAGGATTGCCTTCTTCGGTGTTCAGTTGCGCTTCAAGATCTGTAGACATATTTGCGCTGTCACATCGCCATGAGTTTTCGAGCTAAATCCGCTTTGGTTCGGTCACCGTGTGTTCGTCCTGCACGTTGCCGGTGTTCACCACCGATTTTGGCTCCAGCAGCATGATGTGGACCTCTTCGTCCGCGCAAGGCATGTGCTCTACGCCCTTGGGGATGATGGTGAACTCGCCCTCGTTGAGCCAGATGTCGCGGTCGCGCAGCCTGATCAAAAGGCGGCCTTTCACGACCAGGAACATCTCGTCCTCCTCCTCGTGATGGTGCCAGACGAACTCGCCCTTGACCTTCACCAGCTTGACGTGGAAGTCGTTCAACTCACCCACGATCCTGGGATTCCAATAATCATTGAAGAGGTTGAACTTCTCCTCAAGGTTCACAGCTTCCACAGCTTCCACGGCGTAAACCCCCTCTCCTAGCTCCTACTGTCTGCCGCCTGCAATCTTCGTAATGCTTCATCATCGCTGCGGTGCGCCTGGTGCTCTGCTATGAGCCGCACGACCTCTGGGGAGGCTCCATGCTGACGTGCCCGCTGCGCTCCAAGCCCTGGGTGGTGCCTGCTCAGGTAGAACGGATATAGCAGTCTGCCACGAAACCCACATGGCACCTCACTCCCGTTCGAGAGCCGCACCAGGAGCAGCCTACCAAGCGGCGCTGTCTCCAGGAGCACAACAGCCACCCTGTGCCCAAGCGTTACCTGTCTGCCGCTTTCAGGATCGGACTTGCCTGAGTCGTGCAGGAGCGCCGCTTGCAATAGGCGCACGTCGGTGCCGCCGCCTGCCAGTACCTTCTTATAGACGCTGATGCCATGCCGCTGATATGGTGCGGGCAGGGCTGCGAATATATAGAATAGACTGGGTCCCAGCACCCGGCGAGCCTCTGATAGGTCAGCGCGACTCGCTTTGCCGCCGAACCCGACCGCCGCGAAGAACTGCCACGACCTGTATAGCCACCTCTTAGCTAGCTGCACCGCCACGTCAAGAGGTTGCGACACCGAGCACGCGCAAGATAGACTCCTGCACCGGCGATAGCACCTCGCCCACGAAGTTGAGCGGCACACCCACTGCACGGCCAACATAGGGCACCAGGAATATCAGGCCGATGAGGATAGGTAGGGCGTACCGGCGGATCGGCTCCAGCACTATATTCCAGTAGTTCGGCAGGATACCGACCAGGATGTTGAAGCCGTCCAGGGGCGGGATCGGGATCAGGTTGAAGCTGAAAAGCAGCACATTGATGAAAATCATCGTGAGGAGGACGCCACTCACATCGCGGGGCAGCACGCCCAGGGTGAACCTGTACAGAGGGGTGAGCGCAAGAGCAAATATGAGGTTGGATAAGGGGCCGGCAAACGCCACGATAGCCATGCCGCGCCGCCCACCCTTGAGGGCATATGGGTTCACGGGCACGGGCCTCCCCCAGGCAATTGCGCCAATGCCCAGAGCAAGCAAGATACCCATGAAGAAGCCGAACGGGTCGAAATGGGCCGCAGGGTTGAGGGTGATGCGCCCCTGCCTCTGCGCGGTGTCATCGCCCAGCAGGTATGCGGAATAGGCGTGCATGAACTCGTGGAAGGTGGTGCCTATCACGAAGCCCAGCATGAAGCCCAGGAAGGTTACCGCGTTGAAGTTGAAACCAAGATCCATAAAAGCTGCTCTCTCTAGGGTGCGGGTGCCTGGTCTTCGCGCACGTAACCACCGGGCTGGCCCTGAACGTCTGATTCACCCTCATACAGTATAACGGGCTGGCCCACCAGATTGAGCGCGCCTAACACTGCTTGCGACACCTCCGACGATGGGTGTGCCAGCACTACCGTTTCCACGTCAGCCAGCACCTGTGGGCTGAGATCGCTGTTGCTAATCGACTGGCCGGCGGCTACCTCTCCCGTCGTGGCATCCAGTACCTGATCGGTGCCTTTCACCCGGTAATAGACTGACACATCACTTAAAGGATAACCCACATGGGCCAGGCTGTCCAATATAGCCCCCGCCTCATACCTCTGCGGGTAAATAGCCATCAAAGTGGGCCTGCCTACCATCTTTGCATCCATAGCTGTCTCCTGGGATGCGAATTAGGAATATTCCTAATTCTTACATTATTCCTACATTCCTAATTCCTCTCCCGCTGCCGCCACCGCGCCCAGGGCACCGGAGTCGCCGCCGAGTCCGGCCCGGACGATCTCGAATGTGCCTTTGTAGGCGGGCATGATGCGGTCTTCCACAGTGGCACGCACGGGGTCGAATAGCAGAGCGCCCGCGTTGGTTACACCGCCGCCCAGCACCACCAGTTGCGGGTTGAATGCATGGATGCAGTTGACCACTCCGACGCCCACCAGCATACCTTCGCGCTTCATCAATTCACAGGCCTCGTGATCACCCTCCTGTGCGGCTTTGACCACGACCTCGGCAGTGACCTGATCGGGGTCGCCGCCCACAGCGTCCGACATGCTGGTGGGTCGCCGCGCCTTGACCGCCATATAGCCTTCACGGGCAAGAGCCGTGCCTGAGGCCATCGCTTCTATGCAGCCCCTATTGCCGCACGGACAGCGCGGACCCCACAGGTCTATCACGATGTGACCCAATTCGGCGGCCATGCCGGTCTGCCCCAACAGCAACTTGCCGTCAGCGATCACCCCGCCTCCCACGCCTGTGCTGATCGTGAGGTACACCATGTGCTTTATAGGCTCGCTGCCCTTATACTGAGCGCCTGCCCCGAAGCGGAACTCGGCAAGCGCCGCGGCATTGGCATCGTTCACCAGCACGATAGGCAGGTCAGAGCGCGCTCCCACTCGCTCACGCACCATATCGGGCAGAGGCACATCTGTCCACCCAGGCAAGTTAGGCGGGTCGTATACCATCCCCTTGACCGGATCGAGCGGCCCCGGTATCCCCAGGCCAATCGCATCTACGCTGCCTAGCATGGATAGCTCCCTTATCGTCCTGGCTATGCGGCCAACCACCGCCTCCAGCCCCTCGGCAGCCTCCGTAGGATACCGAACATGGGCAGCGATCTTGCCGTTCTCATCAGCAAGCACGCCAAGTATCTTAGTTCCACCCAGGTCTATGCCGATGATGTTCATAGAGGAGTTGTCAGTTAAGAACGATTTGCTCGTACCTTCTGGAGCAGCGAAGCAATCACACGTTTTATCTCTTCGGTCAGTTCCGCGAAATCCTTGGGGAATCCTACTGTCGTTCTATACACTCTTAGTGCCAGCTTATATGCTTCCACCCAGACCTTAACTCATGGAAATCCTGCATATATCCCCACGCCAACACTGACAACTCTAATCTACAAACCTGTACTTGATTAGCGTCACAATGACCGTCACACCGTCTTTCCAGGAGATTTTCTTGCCCTCCCAGAACTCACGGCCCGCGTAGGAAATGGGCACTTCATATATCCGTTGACCCGTCTTGAGTACCCTGGCGGTGACTTCGGGATCGAAGCCCCAGCGGTTCGACTTGAGCCTCAGCTTGTGCGCAATGTCGGCTGTAAAGACCTTATAGCAGGTCTCCATATCTGTGAGCGTGGTGTCGAACAGTATGTTAGTAATGAGAGTGAGCATCTTATTGCCCAAGCTGTGCCAAAAATACATAGCCTTGTGAGGGCCAAGAAAGCGCGAGCCGTACACCACCTTGCTCTGGTCCTTGAGGATGGGGGCGAGCAAGGCGGGATAGTCGGCAGGGTCGTACTCCAGGTCGGCATCCTGTATGATTACCACATCGCCCTGTACCTGTTTAAGCCCTGAACGGCAAGCAGCGCCCTTACCCTGGTTCACCCTGTGCTTAAACAGACGTATAGCGCCCTCCCTGGCAAGCCTCTCCAGCACGGCCACAGTGCCGTCGGTAGAGCAGTCGTCCACCACTATTATCTCTTTCTCCAACGGCACAGCCCGCACCCTTGAGATTATCTCGGCAATAGTGCGCTCTTCGTTGTAGACCGGGACCACGACCGATACTTTAGCAACCTTCAAATGGTGTGTCCTCCCTGTTCTGAAACGTGATGCGGCTCGCAAGCTACAAATGCTGATGCCCACTGGACTCTCTTTGGTAAGTCACATCACGCTTCACGGGTTTCTTGGTCTGCTTTCGTACATGGACCATGTGCCTGAAGGGGCATTGGCTGGGAAGAAGGCAAAGATCAATTGAGTGGCGCTGCCCACATAGACGAGCCTGCCGCTCTGGAAATCCTGCACCGCCCCGTCGCCATAGTCCTCCGGGCCGTTGGCGTTGCCAAAGCCTCCCAGGCCGCTCCAGGCGTCCCCAAAGTGATTACCAGGCTTGGGAGGGTCGCCGCCATTGCCGTCGTCAATGGGGGTGGTCTCGATACGCCGGAACGTGCCATCGCCGGAGAGACCGTAGGCATAAGCCACCCCATCCGGCTGGACAACTATGACGATTCTGCCGTAGCGGAAGGTCTGTAGCCCCCCTTTGACGTGCTTCTCGAACCCGGCTCCGGCGCTTGTGGGGCAACCAAGCTGGGGCTTGAGGCCACTGCTATGATCTATGGCATATTGGAAGACCTGATAGAGACCGATCTGGCAGTTCGCAATACCGCCTCCCTGCCGAGGAGTGGCTGTGGGGTTCGGGTTGGGAGCGGGGCTGGAGGTTGGATTGGGCTTTACGGTAGCGGTAGCGGTAGCGGTAGTGGCACCCGCGGGGGGCAGACCACCGCTCTGCTTGCGCAGGTATATCTCCTTACCTACCAGGCCCAGCAGCACCTTGAACTCCGGATTCGACTGTTCGGGGTGGTACTCAAAGCGGGCACGCTCAAAATACTGGGTGAGATACTGCTTACCGTCGGCTTCGTTGGTCTCTATAAAGGCTTCCGTAAGCGGGAGGCCCTGCTGGCGTAGGCCGCCATGGTCGCTCCAATACTTGAGGAACAGCCCTGTCACCGTATGCCCCGTCTCGGTGAAGAAGCGGCTACCTTCACCTGGCACAATCACTGGCGTGTTGGTGACCTTGCCGCCGGGGTACTTGGCGAAGAGGGCCTCTCGACCCAACAGTCCAAGTAGCACGCGAAAGTTGGGATCGGCCACCTCAGGGTGAAGCTCAAAACGGCTCCGCTCGAAGTATTGGGTCGTGTAGGTCTTGCCATCTGCGGCGTTCACTTCGGGCACTTCGTCGTTGATCGGATAGCCCTGCTGGGCGAGCGCGCCGTTACCGTTCCAGTAGCTCAGAAAGAGGTCTTTCACGGTGTGGTTCGTTTCGGGGAAGTACCGGCTGCTTGCCTGCGCCTGAGCACGACCGCCCGCACCACTCAGCGTCAATACCAGCAATACCAGCACGCCGAGGACTCGGCCCCACTTTGCAGTCTGCCTGACCATAGGACTGATCCCCCTTCTGTTTATCTGTATGCAATAAGCAGAAAAATGCCTGTGCAGAATGGTATGCCACCTAAGTAAAGCAGCAAAATAGAGGCAAGCCAATGTTGCCAATTGTACCACGAAGCCACGATAGCACACAACTACACAGAGACGGTAACTAGGGCTGATGCAAAGTCTCAAAGGCAGCAAACTGAGCACACAAACCACACATTGTCACAGCCTTGGACGGTAACTGGTGGAGTGTCAATCATCATTTGGAAAATAGAGGTCATGGGGCGAAGCCTCCTGAGTGGGGGTCCCCTGCTACTCCCTCCACTCACGAATTCATCATTGACCCTCCACTAGGGTTGATGCAAAGTCCTCAAGGGGAGCTTTTTGGACGATCTTGTGCCGTTCTGTTATGGAATCGTAGGTCATACGTAATATTTCCGTAAGCTGCTTAGCACAACGGCAATCTTAGCACGCTATTCTAGTACAGTAGGTCCCGCACGCACTTACAAACACATTGTAGAACAGATGCTACACACTGAGAGAAATCTCTTCATCGCCTTTTACCGGCAACGACCTACTTTCGCGGAGACCGTATGCAATTAGAGGAGAAAAAAATGGAATTATCAACCACTTTCAAACGCACTGTGCTTGTGGGCGCGGTGGCCCTCACCATCGCCGGGTCTTCTGCCCTGTCGAGTGGGACTTTGGCCCTGCCCTCCCAGGCGGCAGCCGGCCCCGCATCAACTATCTCATCAGGACCAGCCAGTGGATACCTGCCCAAGAGCAAGTTCACCATCAGAAGCACCAAGCAGGTGGACCTCAACAAAGAGATCGTTGCTCTGCCTCTACACAAAGGTAATTTCAACGGCCAGACCGTCTGGTTCATCATCACAGATTCCTCCGACTTCGGGCTGGCACATGACCTCGATGTCAACTATGCTCCCAAGCTGGCTAACATGGCTATCGGCTGTGCTGCCTGCGTGCAGGAAGTTACACTCACAGTGCCACCTGATAACAAGTTCAGCGATGCCATAGTCAACTTCCAGGGTATTCCAGACTTCTCACCCACTCGCGTACTTACCCCCTCGTCTACAGGCTTCCCACCTCTCGCGGCCCAACCGGGCGCAGTGGGTGATGCCAAGTATAGCCCCTTCATCCGCATACAGGGTTCGTCTGTCGTGTATAACGCCCCTATCGTTGCTGTGGGCACCGGATCCTTCGATGTCATGCACCACACCAACACCTCTGACCGTGTGATGAGTGTGGACCTGACGCAGGGTGATGAGAAAGTGGACATGCTCTTCATAAGAGGGTTCGACTCAGGTCAGCCTATCGTCTATCTCAGCACAGAGGTGTCCGATCCTATGGCTGCCGTTCTCGAGCGGGCTACCTTCGTGCCTCTGCTCAAGAATGCGCCCTTCCTGGGTGGTGACGACTTCCTGGGGTCTGCGAGAGAGCGCATCTTCCCCTTCGCCAATGGGCAAAC
>JBBSIK010000037.1:0-11906 GCA_038232115.1 Chloroflexia bacterium | reverse complement strand
TCTCTAAAATGATGTAGCGTGTAGCGGCACACCAATGTGGCTACTCCTTTATTCCTATATTCTCGGCGTCCAGCAGGCGCTCGGCGGCCCAGCGTACAGCTTCGGCCCTGGTTGGATAGGGCAGAATCGTCTCGGCCATCTGCTCTATCGGTATCGACGCCTTCATCGCCAACACGAGCGGGGCGATCAGTTCACCCGCCCCTGCACCCAGGATGTGCGCCCCCAGCAACTTACCACCAGGGGAGGCGAGCAGCTTGACCATGCCTTGTGTCTGTCCATCAGCCCGCGCTCGGTCCAGATCCGCGAACGGCATTCGACCCGCACGATAGGCAACACCCAACTTCTGTAGTTCCTGTTCGGTTTGCCCGACGTGCGCGAGCTCAGGATCGGTAAATGTAACCCAGGGTATAACGCTGCTGTCGAAGGGCTGCGGGTCTCCGGAGAGTGCGTTTGTGGCAACCAGCTTCCCCTGCGCCGAGGCCACATGCGTGAACTGGTAACCACCCGTGATGTCGCCTGCGGCCCATATATGTGGCACGTTCGTGCGCAGGGTGGCGTCCACCTTTATACCGTCGCTATTGGTTTCTACGCCCGCCGCATCTAACTGCAGCGCGCCAAGCGCAGGTTTCCTGCCGATGGAGACCAGTATCTCGTCCACAACAAGGGGCTTGTGTCTCGTACCCTCCCCCTCCCCCGTGCTCTCCAGATTGATCCGCTTGCCCTTTTCGGCTGCAGGTAGGCATTTTGGCTCAACACCTGTCTTGATCTTGATACCTTCCCCCTCAAGAGAGTCGCATAGCATCTCGGCAAGCTCCCGATCCTCGGTCGGCAGCGGGACATCGCCCCGATGCACCACGGTGACATCCACGCCAAAACGGCTGAACATCTGCGCGAACTCTACACCTATCGGTCCAGCTCCTAGCACAGCGAGAGTGCGAGGCAGTGAGGACAAGGACACGGCCTCAATGTTGGTGATAAAGCCCGCCTGCTCCAGTCCTTCGACATCCGGCACGGATGCATCTGTGCCGGTGGCGATAATTATGTATCTGCCTGTCAGAGTGCGGTCTCCGACCTCTACGTCGTGGGGCGAAACGAAACGGGCCTCCCCCATCAGTACGTCTATGCCTTTGCTTTGCAGGGCTTGCAGGGCTTCTTCCGGGGTGCCGCCTCTTATCTCACGTATCACTTCCCGCACGTGCGCAGTGACCGCCCGCCAATCGGCTTCAGCCTCATGGATGCGCAGACCGTATTTACCGGAACCCTGAGCATCGTGCAGCAACCGCGCTGTATAGAGTAGCGTTTTGGTCGGGTCGCAGCCGTAGTTGAGGCAGGTACCACCCAGTTTATCTCGCTCGATGAGAGCCACTGTAGCACCCATCTTGAGGGCTGTTTCTGCAGCCGTGCTACCTGCGGCACCTGCACCGACCACGATCAAGTCGTAAGCTTTTCTACCCAACAAGTCCCCTCCTTTGCCCCTCTTCTCTGGCATCTAGAAATAACCATGCGTATGTACTGGTCGCCTCTGTGACAGGATACGCCTGGCACCGGCGTTCAGTGCGGGCGCTAATCGGTCAGGATCGTTACTACTCCCACATCGCCGTACACGAACCACTTTATGGTGATAGCTTTCGTTTGGGACACAGGCACCAACTGCTCTTTGCAACGTTGGCACGTATCTCGGTGCAGCCATCCACCTGGCTCAGCGGGCACCAGGTACAGAATGCCATCGGTGCCCTCGGCGATCCATGTGTCGACGAACGGTTTTTGCTCCATATAATAGATGTGTGGTGTCGCTGCCATGTCCATCTCTCCCCACCCAATCCATTGAGTGGCCGCTGCTCCGGACTTTTTAGTGTTGCAGACGCGCAATCGCTTAGTAAGTAGCAATATGGTAACACGGGTCTAGCTACGCAGTCGGTAGGGAAGCTTACATTGAGCGCACGTTTGGAAGTACACGTTTGGGGTACACTTTCGAGGGGCGCCCTCAGGATTTCCTAACTACCAAGCACAGTCGTCAGCTCCTGCCGAGCACAAGGCAGGCATTGATGCCGCCGAAGCCGAAGGAATTAGAGATAGCTGTGTTTATGCGCTGATGCCTTCCGGTGCCGGGTACGTAATCGAGATCGCATTCGGGGTCAGGCTCTTGCAGGTTGATGGTGGGGGCAGATAGTTGTGCTCCAATGCCAGGCCGCGCTTGAGGATAGCAGCACCTGCTCCCGTGAACGCAAGCACCACCAGCCGTGCTCCGAGCGATCTGTCTCCGCTATTCTCAAGGGCCGGCAGGAGCAGGCCAGGCTCAAGAAGGGCGGCAAGAGCCACGGACGATGCTGTGTACACGAATGTAGCTCTGAGCGATAGAACGGTGGCTCCGCACACGGTGGCAAGGAAAAAGAGGGTGAAGAGTGGACCGCCTGCGTGCCCGCTCAGCAGATATATGGTGCCGACCACCGGCAAGTCGAGCATACTGCGTATCACAAGAACGCGCGGCCACTTAGAAGGTGGGCAGGCCCTTAGGAAGATATCTCCAGCGAGGTTGTAGACGGCTAGGAGACGGAGCCAACCCCAGGAGGGCAGGCCCAGGCGCCCGCTTGTCGGGTGTAAGATCGTGAGAAGCAACAGCATAGCAATAAGGCCCCATCGTAGCAGTGATAAGGCTCGCACTATGAAGTAGGAGGGTACCAGTCTTATAGCCTGTTTCTCCTTGCTCTGTTGCTCCACGAGGATGTACCTGTCCCCTGCTGCCCTGTTCGGCGCCATCGTGCTTTTCGTGTTTACTCTGCACTGCATATCTTAGACCGCTGTGAATAGGCAAGTGAGCATGATGCTGGCGGCACCTCCGTAAGATCCGCCACCGGAACCGCACTGGTGAAACTGCTTGCTAGCTGTGCAGAGCGCCTTGCGTGTCGCGTTTACCACACCTCGGCCCTCCATTTGTCATGTGTAGCCTGAACCTTGACAATGGGTCCTCCGGAAAACAGTGGCCCCGGCTCGGCACCCACAGCCCAGTAGGCTGCTGCCGGAACGCTGATGTCCGTGAGATACAAATCGCCCACGTAAGGTCTGGCTGCTGGGAGCAGCAAACCGGCTTTCGGCCATGCGAGAGTCAGTGTCGCCAGCGCCTCTATGCACGGCCTGTGTGCTACTCCCGTATCTCCGTCCAGCCCCGAAGGCACGTCGAGAGCCACGAGGGGTGCCGTGCTCTTGTTTGCGGCACGAATAAATGATGCTACCGGTTCGCGGGGTGCTCCATGCAGGCTGTAGCCGACGAGGGCGTCAATCACCATATCTGCATTCATCAGCAGGTCCGCCAGATCGTCCGGAGGTGTGGCTCTGCCTGTGCCTTCTAGCCGCATCTTTGCGAGTATGTTGTACTGGTGCTCGGGTACGCTGCCTAGCTCAGAAGGAGGTGCGCTCAGCGCCAACCTTACATCCGCACCGGCGTTCGCCAGGTGACGAGCGGCTACCATGCCCCCGCCGCCGTTGTTGCCCTTCCCAACGAGGATGACGATTTTACGACCCCTAGCGTTTCCGGAGAGCAACCTACGCACCAGCTCTCCCAGCGAGCGGCCCGCGTTCTCCATCATCTGGAGCAGCCCGATCCCATATTCCTCTGTCATGAGTTGGTCTATTCTAACCATCTGTGCCACCGTAATGGGTTTGTATAGTACCTGTTCCATACTTGTCATTACCTCCATTGTGCCCTGTACGCTGCCCAGAAGCGAGGCCGACCTCGGGTAGCGTAGCGACCGCAGCCAGCCCCGCCAACGCCAGTATTACTGTGCCCAGCACGAGGCCGTTGAGCGCCAGTGCGCTGAAGATGCCTCCAATGGCTACACCGACGAAACTGCCGAGCCCCAACAGTGCCATGTAGATGCCCATGGCGGCTCCTCGCCCTTTGCTCCCGCCGATAACGTCTGCAAGATAACTGAGAGCGGCGGGCGTAAAGCCACTTTCTACCATGACAGCCAGCGCCGCGATCGCGCTCAGTATCCAACGCCAGGCGTCCGGCCAACCTCCCGAACTGTTGAGCAAGTAGAGAAGGAAACTGACCACCAGCATAGCAGATAGCGCGACGCGTAGCGCGCGCACCCTGCCTACGAGATTCAGAACGAAACCCCACCCGGTCACCCCGACCGCAAGGACTATCACATACCCGAGGATTACCCCTCCGACCTGAGTGGGCGTAAAAAGGCCTACCAGGTACTGTCCCTGCACAGGTTGAGGGCTGGCAAGAATGGGTCCGGCCAGGGTGAGCCACAAGCCTACCACAGCATTGATGGCGAGCCAGGCGGGAGCGAGCCGGCGCAATAAGGGATCTGACAGGGCAATACGTAGGCTGCTGACCAGCGCCAGGTTATGTGCAGCCAACGATTGTCTGACCGCTGGCTGTACATAGCTGGCAGTGTGTTGCGCACCTTTTCCGCGTCCGCGTGTCCCCCAGTAGAAGAGGGCCGCAGCTACGAGATAAATCAGGGCTACCCAGCCGAATGCGGCCGTGCCGAGGGCGCTCCACATCGCGCCGCCCGCTATGAACCCCAGAGCCAGACCTGCCAATAAGGTCAGCTCGTAGAAGCTCATGACCCGGCCGCGAAGCCTGGGGGTGTAGCTCGTCTCGTCGGCAAGGTAAGCCAGCACAGCCGGACTTGTGGCTGCGCTCGATATGCCCTCCAGAGCCCGCGATAGGAAGAATAGGGCAGCGATGCCCGTTAACCCGAAAAGCTGAGTGGCGAGCGCACCAAGCAAGGACCCCGGTACCAACAGAATCCGCACCGGAAAACGGTCGGTCAATGCCCCAAGCGGTATAGCGCCCACCAATTCAACGGCATTGCTTACCACGCCGAGCGTGGCTACCAGGGCAGTCGAGGCCGCGACATCTCCGCCCTGCTGCTGGATCATGCGGAACACATATAGGCCGATGAGTGCCAGGCTCGATCGATTGGCGAAGTAGAGCAGGGCGTTGCCCGCGAGAACAGCGAAAGTGCGACCTCGTTGCGGTCCGATCCGAGCAGTCATCTCCCAACTCCAGAACGTAGCACGTGGCCCTGCCGACCGGCAAGTCTACGAAGTGGTCTTTCAGGCGCGGCCACCCGACGCGAGCAACGTATAGCTCCTTGAACTTCCCCACCAACATGGCACGCCTCTGCGCGCGCATGCCTCTGACCCGGCTAGCCAAAGGCCTCGCGAAACTCTCGCACCGCTT
This sequence comes from Chloroflexia bacterium, assembly GCA_038232115.1. GTDB lineage: Bacteria > Chloroflexota > Chloroflexia > QHBQ01 > JADMIH01 > JADMIH01. The sequence continues at coordinate 6,706 of JBBSIK010000037.1, read as the reverse complement.
TCGGGCCGTTGCGCTCAAGTCCGTCATAGAACGCTTCCCGATCCTGGTCGCGAAAGTCCAATCGCTCCACTCTGAACGGCGCCAGACGCTCTCCCGTCCGCCTGCGTTGAGCGACTCCCACGAAATATTCCAGGGCATTCTCGATGCTGCCCGCGTCGGTCCAATCGGACTTGTAGACCGGTATCCCAGACCCGGTGAAGATCCAACTCATATTTGGCATCGAGCCGAACGCCCGATGGCACGCCCCATCAAGAGAGTCGACAAGAATGGGACGCCTTATGCCAAGCAAATCCCGCAGGTCGCGAGCATGGCGCATCTTCTGCTCCATAGACGTGAGATGCGGGTAGTATTCTCCTGGATGAGCTTCATTGGTATAGATAAAGACGGCGCCTACGTCCTGCGCCGCGAACTGGGCGGCTCTTGCGTCCATGGCTGGCCCCGCCAGCCCACAATACGGTCAGGTGAAGCTGCCGAACTCGAGAACCGTGTACATGTGTCTCGACCAGACGCTGCTCAAGCTTGTCTGGGTACCCCCCAGCTGCCAGAGGGGGAAGTCCGGAGCGGGACGACCCAGGGGCGGACTGGCATCGAAGTTCATCCAGCGCTCAAACTTCTCCGGTACGAACGAGTCGTAATTGTACAGGGCTAACAGATCATTTCCGTTAGTGTGGATCTCGCCCGCGTTTTGACTCTTGCTGGCGTTTTGGCTGGTGTCGCTCATCGGCTGCCCGACCTCCCCTTCATCTTCCACATCTCAACATCCCATGGCCGCAGCACGCGGCAGTGAAAAGGTATGACCTGTGCTCCCGAAGCGGTCTCGCGCTCTGCCAGGTACGGCCCTGGCACGTTCACTATATCAGCCTATAATCTGTCGGGCCAGTAAGGTTGCTTACATACTGGCAGCACATTCCCCAGTATACTCCCAGGGTACGAAACAGTAACGCATGACAGTTGGACGGGCACAGACAATGCTTCTCACAATACAAGTGTAGTGGTGCGCAACGCGGATAAAATGCTCATAGCTCGCTGCGCTCATCATAAGAATGAGGTAATGACAATTATGCAGACTGAACAATTGACAGTTTACGGCACCGCCTGGTGCGTCGACTGCAAGCGCACAAAGCGCTTCCTGGGCGAGCAGCGCGTGCAATACAACTGGGTGGACGTAGACGAAGACCCGGCGGGCCTTCGATATATAGAGAGCGTACAAAACGGCGGACACTCGGTGCCCACCCTCCTCTTTCCCGACGGCAACATACTCATAGAGCCGAGTAACTCGGAAGTGGCGCAGAAACTGGGAATATCAACTCGCGCCGCTCACAATTTCTACGACCGCATTGCCGCAAAACTAAAGTTGCTGAAGGAGGAAACGTTGCCTCATAACTCATCTGACTAAACGAGGAGGAGTTATGAAGGTGAGGAAAGAGAGCAAGCAGGACTTGGCGAAGGCCCTGCAGCCTAAATACCTGAAGGCAAGCCGTGCTCAGAAGGGTAATCTGCTGGACGAGTTCGTGGAAGTGACTGGCTACCATCGTAATCGTGCTAAGAAGTTGCTCTTGAACGGCCCTCCTACACCTGTGGTTGCTACCGAGCTCATCCGTGCCTACGATGGACATCTACCCAGCCAAAAAACCTTCAAGAATCTCCATTAACCCGATTTTGTACTGGCTACTTACGTCATCCGTGCCTGAAAAGGCTTCGCGAAAGCTGTGGATGACGTAAGTAGCCAGTACAGCCACTTTAGTTCCGGTCTCACCCCTATGTATAGGTAGGTAAGCAGGTAGGTAAGCAGGATATTGAGGTGTTGAGGTATGCGCGAGGCCCGTTGAGTTTCTGACCGATGAACAAGAGCAGCGTTATGGTCGCTACTCAGGCGAGCCTTCCCCTACGCAACCGGCGTCTCTCTCCACTCTCCCATAAGCACATCAACATGCTGGGCCGTTACCACTTCGCGCCGGAGGAGCCGATCACGCACGGCGAGCTGCGCCCGTCACGAGATCCGAGTGACCCAAGCGAGCAGGAGTTTGCGGCGTAGCATATCTTTGTAACGGTGCAGCTCTATTGCTGTGTAGCTAACTTCACGTCCTCGTGCTGGCGCGCTTATTACGGTTTTCTGTTCCATTGCTGATACTGTTGGCGAATTCCGAGGGGTGCAGGGAGAGGGCTAATTCGCTATCATAGAGGGTCACTTGAAAGGACCAACTGCTTTGTATGGAGGAAGACCCATGTCGATGCACCCTCAACCCATTACTCCTGTTCCCCAAGATACTGCCCGTGTTGCTCGCGCCGCATTCCCCAAAGGCAATATGTATATGAAGATGCGCGATGAACTGGGTACCATCTACCAGGATCAACAGTTCGCACCGTTGTTCCCAACACGAGGTCAACCTGCCGAAGCCCCCTGGCGGCTAGCGCTGGTATGCGTGTTTCAGTTCATCGAAGGGCTATCTGACCGTCAGGCAGCTGATGCCGTGCGAAGCCGGATTGACTGGAAGTATGCCTTAGGACTGGAATTGACCGACCCAGGTTTCGACTTCTCGGTACTCAGTGAGTTTCGTGCCCGTCTCATCAGTGGAGGGCTTGAGGAATCAGTGCTCGATACCATGCTCGCACAGTTCAAGCAACGAGGCTGGCTCAAAGAGCGAGGGTCACAACGCACTGATTCAACGCATGTGCTGGCTGCTGTTCGGGTGCTCAACCGATTGGAGACAGTGGGAGAAACCTTGAGAGCAGCATTGAACGCTATCGCTGTGGCTGCACCAGACTGGCTGAGAGAGCAGGCGGCGATCGAATGGTTCCAGCGTTATGGATCACAAGTAGAAGAGTACCGGCTGCCTAAAGGCCAAGAAGCACGGTACAAGTATGCAGCCACCATTGGAGCGGATGGTTGTAGTCTGGTCAATGCAGTCTACTCTCCCCAAGCCCCTGCTTGGTTACGGGAAATCCCAGCGTTGCAGATACTGCGTCGCGTCTGGGTGCAGCAGTACATGGTTTTGGAAGGCCAAATCCAGTTGCGCTCAGCTCAGGACTTGCCGCCTGCTGGCGCTCGCATCGACTCTCCCTATGACCCACAAGCCTCCTATGGCAACAAGCGGAGTGCTACCTGGACCGGGTACAAAGCCCATGTCACCGAAACCTGCGACCGTGACCCTGACGAGGTTCATCTCATTACCAATGTGGAGACTACTCAGGCGCACGTAGCAGATGCAGACATGGCCGTTCCTACTCACAAGGCTCTGAAAAACAAGAAGCTGCTGCCTGGCGAGCACTTGTTGGACGCTGGATATGTTGATGGGGAGTTGCTGGTGAGCAGCCAACAGGAATATGGAATAGAGGTGGTTGGTCCGGTTCGTCCCAACGCTAGTTGGCAAGCAAAGGCAGCAAAGGCGGGTAAAGCAGGTGAGGGCTACGATATTTCGGCATTCACTGTTGATTGGGAAGCCAAACAAGTGACGTGCCCTAACAGGCGCACGAACAGTTCATGGACGCCGCATCTGGATACATGGGGCAACTCGGTGATCAGCGTGAGGTTCCTAAAGGCGGATTGTCTACAGTGTCCGGTGCGTGCTTTGTGTACCCATTCAGCCACTGCTCCTCGGCACGTCACATTCAGAACGAAAGACAACCACCAGGCGCTACAAGCCATCCGCAAGCAGCAAACTACACCTGAATGGCAGGCTCGTTACATGCAGCGAGCAGGAGTGGAAGGCACCCTGTCGCAAGGAGTACGAGCTTACGAGTTACGGGAGACACGCTACATCGGGCTAGCTAAGACCCACTTACAACACATCTTGATGGCAGCAGCTATCAACATCGTGAGAGTAGTGGCATGGTTACAGGGTATTCCCAGGGCCAGGACCCGCGCGTCGCACTTCGCTGCATTGGCTCCAGCAATGGCGCTGATATCGGCGGCCTGAGCTTCGTCTGGATGTCCTTGCGAATTCGCCAACAGTATCCATTGCTACTCACGGCCCAGGCTGCAGTCTATGTCCTATTTTTACACGTATCACGTTCATGGGCGCAGGAGGTCCACAAGCAGGAGGTCCCTAAATGGCTATAGTGACTGATACGGTTACTATCAAGGACGACTTTACCTTCCTCGTCAGCGACCTGGACGGCGACCTTGTACCCGGGCCTGAAGGCCATGGCATGTATTTGCAAGACGTTCGCTACCTGAGCCGTCTTGAACTATCGGTCAACGGGGTGAAACCGGAAACACTCAGCTATACCACCGACTATAACGTGGCCGCCAAGTTTCGCATGGGCACTCCCCACAAGGTAGAGCTGCCGGGTTTCAAAGAAGGTGAGAGAACGGAGCGCCTGATACCGCACGCCATTGGGATTACTCGCAAGCGTTATATAGATCGCGGCCTGGTCGAGCGGCTAGAGTTTACCAACTACCATCCGGTGATGCTTCCGGTGAGGGTTGCCTTACGGGTCGGAGCCGACTTTGCCGATATATTTGAGGTGCGGGGCCTGCCGGACTTTACGCACAGCTACACGGTGGAGATAAAGACGGAGGTAGAGCCGGGTGATCAAGCGGTCACATTGCATTCGCATGTGGAGGCGCGGGAAGGGAGGCCGCACGTCGGCACGCCTGGCACGCGCCGATCGCTTCGGATAGAGTGCAACATGCCTGCAGATCAGGTCGAAGAGGTTAGTAGTCCCAATGTGATCAGCGGTGACATGCTACCCGAAGTAATTCTGCACTATGCTCTCGACCTGGCACCGCAGCGCGCCGTGGCGCTGGAGATGCGCCTCATGCCCATTGGCGCGAACGAAGAGGCAGGGCAAACACAGAAGGAGCCACGTAGTGCGGAAGGCAGTTTCAGCAGCGAAGTGGCTGCCATGCACGACGTTTACACACGTTGGCTCGGTGATTGTACACGGGTAGAGATGGGCAATTACAGGCTTGATGCCATCTTCAAGACGGCCACCCTCGACCTGCGATCGTTGATGCAGCAGGAGCCGACCGGCCTCGTAGTAACGGCGGGCATACCCTGGTACTTTACGCTTTTCGGGCGTGACAGCCTGATTACCGCCCTGCAAACCCTCTCGCTCAACCCGCAAATAGCGATAGATACATTGCGAGCACTGGCGGCGTACCAGGCTGATGGCTTCGATGACTTCCGAGACATGGAGCCTGGCAAGATATTGCACGAGCTGCGGCGTGGAGATATGGTCTTGCAGGGCGAAGTGCCCCACAGCCCGTACTATGGCTCAGTAGATAGCACACTGCTTTTTATTCTGCTCTACTCCGAATTGTTCAAGTGGGTAGACGACCTGGCCTTGTTCAGAGAGCTTTGGCCAAACGTAGGGAGGGCGCTCGAATGGGCTGAAAAGTATGGCGACCTGGACGGTGACGGCTATATAGAGTTCCGGCGGCGCTCGCCAAAGGGTATCTCACACCAGGGCTGGAAAGACAGCGACGAGTCGATGGGAGGCGATCTAGGACCCCGCCCGACGCAGCCACTGGCCCTTGTGGAGGTGCAGGGCTACTGGTATGCAGCGATGGTGGGGCTTGCGGGCACGCTGCGGCGCTACGGTAGCGGCGAGCTACTCAACACAGCCGAACGGCTGGAAGGGAAAGCCTCTACGCTCAAGGCGCAGTTCAATCGCGACTTCTGGTGGCCTGAAGAGGGCTACTATGCTCAGGCATTGGACGCAAGGAAGAAGCAGGTACGAGCGGTTACCTAGAACATAGGACACTGCCTCTTGAACGGCATCATAGACGAGGCACGAGCTGCGGGCGTCGTTGAGCACCTGTTGCAGCCGGAAATGCTCTCAGGTTGGGGCGTACGCACGATGAGCATGGCGGATCCGTCCTACAATCCAATGAGCTACCACAACGGCAGCATATGGCCCCACGACAATTCTTTGCTGATAGCGGGGCTGCGGCGCTATGGCTACTATCGAGAGATGCTGCAGGTGGCCGAGGAGATATTCGCCGCTGCCCTGACCTTTCCAGAGGGCCGCTTACCGGAACTATATTGTGGTTTCGAGCGTGGCACAGGGACCGAGCGTGAGTCGTCGCCCGCGCCATACCCGGTGAGTTGCAGCCCGCAGGCGTGGGCAGCAGGTACGCCTTCACTAATCCTCCAGTCTATTCTCGGCCTGGAAGGAGCGGCGCGAGATGGGGCACTGAAACTATCGCCTGTGCTGCCGCAAGGTATAGATAGTGTCAGTCTGGTAGGCTTGCAAGTTGGAAGCAGCCACGTAGATCTGGTAGTCCGTCGCCATGAAGCGAGCGGCGAGTACACGGCCACAGCGTCAGGCGGCGATAGTAGCACTGTGGCCGTCAGAGTAGATCTGTCACAAGTAAAGGCATAGCCCTACCCTCTCCTACGGGAAGTGGCAAAAGCCAGAACACAACTGGTGGTAATTGGCTCAATTGGCTACTCTGTTGCAGAACTGAACTATCTCGATAAGGGTGCCTGATGATCTGCCCACACTGCACATGCCCGGCCACCATCCCGCTTGCCAGCATAACCTCTTGGTTATCTTACTTTCCGTTGCTCCAACTGCTGCAGAAAGGTCAATCAACCTGTAGGGTGCGGAAACCCTATCCATGAGGCCAACGAGCGTCATGCAGCCTCTCGATGATAGTCGTGGATCACCCCGCCAAGCACGTTCCGACGTTTCACAGCCCCACCTGTGCGACCACTATGGATTGGTATCGGACACCTTTGCCCGATACCCTGATGTG
>JBBSIK010000036.1:0-11947 GCA_038232115.1 Chloroflexia bacterium | reverse complement strand
GGACCCCCCAGCCGAGTTCAACCCGACTGCGCGATACAATTTGATACGAGAGCGGCTGGGCATAGACGAGTCGCGCAAGATAGTGCTCTACCACGGCTGGATCGCCCAGGGACGTGGGCTGGAGGAACTTGTCCGTGCCACACCTCACCTGGCGGATGGGGCTGCTGTGGTGCTGATCGGCCATAGCGACGAGGGTGATCGCTACCGCATGAAGATGCAGTCTTTGGGCGCTGAGATTGCGCCTGGGCGAGTATACACACTGCCCGCGCTCCCCTACCGAGAGCTTTTCCTGTACTGCGCCTCGGCGGATGTTGGGATGATACCGATTCCTGATCTCGGCCTGAACTACCGTTACACGGCTCCCAACAGGCTGTTCGACTTTATACTGGCGAGGGTGCCTATCGTATCCAACGATCTGCCGTACTTGCGCAAAGTCATACTTGGAGAGGACCTCGGTATCGTGGCGCGGCTGGATACTCCCGCGAACTATGCTGAGGCAATCAATAGGGTGCTTACCATCCCGGATGCAGGCGCGAAAATACGGGCCAACATGCACCGAATAGCCTCCCGCTACACATGGGCTGCACAGGCGCAACGGCTGGTAGAGGCGTATCGTGCGTTAGAGCGTGGTAGTTAGTTGAAGCATGTGAGGGCAAAACAAAAAGGAGGCAGTATACGTAATGTATACTGCCTCCTTTTTGCTGCTTTGAAGCTAGCGGTGTACCACAGTCGTCTCGTCCTTGCCGAGCATCGAGGCAGTCTCGCCGGGGAGAGGCATCTTAGTGAACGGAGCGAAGTGGCAGGCCACGAAGTGCTCTAGCTGGCCGGGAGGGGCTACGTTGCGCCATTCAGGTACCTGCTGCTTGCATATATCCTGCGCCAGCCAGCAGCGCGTGTGGAAGCGGCAGCCGGTTGGCGGATTGAGCGGCGAAGGCACATCGCCCTTCAGGATGATGCGCTCACGCCTGATGCGGGGATCGGGGATGGGTATAGCCGAAAGGAGCGCGTGGGTGTATGGGTGTTGCGGGCTGCTGAACAGCGAGGCTTTATCGGCCAGTTCAGCCATCTTGCCCAGGTACATCACGCCTACGCGGTCAGAGATATGTTCCACGACGCTCAGGTTATGGGCTATGAAAAGGTAAGTAAGCCCCATCTCACCCTGCAAATCCTTCAAGATGTTGAGCACTTGAGACTGGATAGACACGTCGAGGGCCGACACCGGCTCGTCGCATACGATGAATTTGGGTCGTAACACGAGTGCGCGGGCTATACCGATACGCTGCCTCTGGCCGCCGGAGAACTCGTGCGGATAGCGACTGGCGTGCTCGGGGAGCAAACCAACGTGGGCCAGCGCATCGTACACTCGGTCCTGGCGCTCTTCCTTGCGCACGCCATGAACGACGAGGCCCTCGCCGATGCTCGCACCGATGGGCACGCGCGGGTCCAGCGAAGAGTAGGGGTCCTGGAAGATAATTTGGATATCTTTGCGTACCTTCTTTAGCTGGTCGGACTTGAGGTCGAAGACGTTGCGCCCCTCGAAGCGCATCTGGCCGCTGGTGGCAGGGATCAGGCGCAGGAGGGTGCGCCCCACGGTGGTTTTTCCGCAACCCGACTCGCCTACCAGGCCCAGGGTTTCGCCGCGACGAATGAAAAAGCTAACATCGTCAACCGCCTTCACCCAGGCCACAGTGCGCTGTAGGAGGCCGCCACGCACCGGAAAATACTTCACCAGGCGGTCCACTTCCAGGAGCACTTCGGCCTTCTTGCCATCTGCATGAGCAGCGCCGTCGGGTGTTGCCCGTGTTGTGGCGGCTCCATTACCGCTTGTACCTCGCAGCGAGCCGTCTGCCCCCGGTTCTGTCGGCGTAGGCGAACCCAACTCTTCGGCTGAATGGAGTGACTGTGTGCTTTGCTGGTCGCTCATAAGCGGTTGCTCCTAGCTTGTATTACGTGAAACATGCCGGGTCTCACTAAACATGGATGCTGCTATCCACCAGACTCTGTTTAGAGGGACGCATCGCGCTTCACACTTCAGATCCTTCCGGCCCACCGACACCGGCTGTTGCGCGCGGGGCGGGCTTGTCTTTCTGGCCTTTGTCGGCTATTTCGTCGGCGTAGAGCCAGCAGCGCGCAGTGCGGTTCTCGCTCAGGCGGATAAGGCCCGGCTCCTCCTGGCGGCATATATCCATTACGTAGGGGCACCTGTTCGCAAAGCGGCAGCCGGGCGGCAGGTTCCTCAGCGAAGGCACTGAGCCAGGGATAACGGCCAGCTTTTCCCTCGTTTCGCCGAGCACCGGGATTGACGCCAACAGTCCCTGCGTGTAGGGGTGCTTGGGGTCCTGGAATATATCGTCAACAGGCGATTCCTCTACGATCTTGCCCGCATACATGACCACCACGTTATCGGCCATTTCAGCCACGACGCCGAGGTCGTGCGTAATCAGGATGATGCCTGTGTTGTAGCGAGTCTTAAGGTCGCGCATCAGTTCGAGTATTTGAGCCTGAATCGTTACATCGAGGGCAGTTGTCGGCTCGTCGGCGATAAGCAGTTCCGGCTCGCAGGAGAGGGCCATGGCGATCATCACGCGCTGGCACATACCGCCGGACATCTCATGAGGATACGTATCAACGCGGGTCTTGGCTGAGGGGATGCCCACCATCGTAAGCAGTTCGATTGTACGCTGGCGTGCCTGCTGTTTGGTGTAGTTGCGGTGGATCATCAGCGCCTCTGATATTTGGTCGCCCACACGGAACACAGGATTGAGGCACGACGTAGGCTGCTGGAATATCATTGACATCCGGTTGCCCCGGATGTGGCGCATCTCTTCCTCGCTGAGGTTGGTTACGTCCAGGCCGCGCAGCCTTATTTCGCCTTCGACGATCCTACCGGGACTGGCGATGAGGCGCATGATCGTCATGGAAGTAACGCTCTTGCCGCAACCCGACTCACCTACTACGCCCAGAGTTTCGCCCTGGCGCACCTTGAGGCTCACGCCATCTACCGCCTTGACCTGGCCTTCCTCGGTGTAGAAGTAGGTCTTCAGATTCTCGACACGCAGCAGCTCCGTAGGCTCCTCCATGTTTTCGGGGTAATCCTTCATCAGCATGGCTATGTCGGCATTTACCGCGCTGTCCTTGTGTGCGGTGCCCTGAGTTCTCCGCTTATTGGTAGTCTGAGTGTCCAGAGTGCTTCCTCCTTTCGGTTCGTGACGAGCGTACTGCGACTTCTGTTACGTGTTGCCAGATACTCACGAACTGGCTTTGCTTACATTGCCCGTCTGTATACACACTGTGTAAAGCTATATCCCAATCTTTACAGGGGCCGAAGACATGTTTTGCGAGTGTGTTGAGCCCTGCCCAGGTAAAAAGATTTACGTGGCCGCGAGATGGATGGAACAGTATTGGTGCTCTATAAGCGACGCTGTTCTATAGGTTGCCTGGTTCGTCCAGCTACATTTTCGATGGGGACCGGTTATGTGTTTCGCTAATACTCGAAGTCTGGCAAAAACATGCCCACAGTTTAGCAGAAATGGAGTGTGCGTGTCAACTACTCACATCATGGGTTTTAGGGCAGTGTCAAAGTCTCAAAGGCAGCAAATTGAGCACACAAACTACACATTGTCATTCCGAACGTAGTGGGGAATCGGTTGGCCGTCGTACACACCCTTGTACACAGTAGTAAGTGTGCCGCTTACTTTCTCTAATTCAGCACTGTCCCATACCCACCTGATTCCTCACTCCGTTCGGAATGACACAAGGCCGTTCGGCACTGCGTCTTGCTACAAGCACGATTTTGATACAGCCCTGTCATGGAAATGTCAGGGCTGATGCCAATGCCCGCATGTGCGCCTGTCTAACGAATATACAATGCTTTGATAGAGTTGGTTCAAATAGAGGCTCCAAGAACATAAGACCTGCTGTTTGCTAGAGGCAGTGGCCTAAATACGAGCATCCATGTCCAACAGACCGCATCACGTTTCACGCTTCAGATAAGCGTCAAGTACTTACCGTTGAGCATGCCAGTTCCGTTGGACGTTCCGGGTACACTCATTACTTTGCCTCGGGCGAAATAGGGGAAGTCGGGCCATTCGGCGGGGTCTCCTGCTTGTTTGCCAGGGACGGGCAGCAGGCGGGCGGTGAGCGGTTTGTCGAGCTTCACAGCCAGGGCTGCCATGTCGGTAATTATCTTCTCCAGTTGCATAAGGGAAACGTCTCCCGGCAGGGGCACCGTATCTAAACCGAGGCCGCATACCGCCGACATGAGCAGCAGCGTGTCTATGGTCACCAGGCCCTCAGCCGCACGGCTCGCAAGCGTGTCATCTTCGAGGGCGGGGAGCATGAGACCGGAATAGCCGACCGTGGGCAACTGCTCGCGTGCCTGCTTGAGCACGGAGGTGAAGAAAGCAGCCGCCGCGAGCGTGCCGGGGCTGCCGAGTGGCGCACCGCTCACCATTTCGAGCGCCCGACCTATGCTCCTATCCGCCGTCGGGTATGGAGCCATCGAAATGTCGAGGCCGGTGAAGGTATAACCGTGCTCCATAGATAGAGCTACACAGACTTCGGCTGTACGCCCGGCCTCTTCTTCCAGCAATCCGAGTAGACTGCTCCGCGCCTCTTCCAGCGAACCCGCGCCCTCGAAAGCCCTCACAGCAAGGTCGGCGGCTTCCAAGGCAAGTCCGAACTCTGGGCGTCCGCCATTAAGGTCGTCCTCGATATAGTAGGAAGCCGGGAAGAAGGGCACGTGTGCGGGGCAGTTGGCGGCAGCAGCAAAACGCAAGTTGCCGAAGCCGTCCGGGCTGCCCTCTGCCAGCGCCTTCATGATGCGAGCAGATGCCGCAACCGCCTCCAGGTTGACGCCACCTTCCCAGCGTGCGCCCACTTGCACGCTGGCGAATGCGTTGCCCACAGCCAGCAGCAGGTCGGGGAGCATTTCAAGTAGTGCGCTTAGACCGCTGTCACGCCCTGCGGCCTGGATGGTGCCGGTGGAGAAATAATCGAGACCCGTGTCCAGACAAGCCTGGCCCACGTCGGCGAGTTCCTCTTGTGTATGGGCATCCGGTTGCAGCCAACGTTCGAGTGGTTGCGTGGCGAGTCGAGTCGTCTGCACGATGAACCCCGCGGCCTCGAGCGCGAGCTTGCCTGCTTGCGCGAAACTACCCATGCGGGCGATCAATTCGGCCCGGCCCTCGCTATCCTGTGGAAGGGCCGCACCTACAGTGAGGGATCGTATGTTCATTATCGTGTCGTGGGTTCTGTTGGGTATCCCGCCTGCTTCCATAGCGCAAGGGCGTACGGGCCGCGCAATACTTTCACGTTGCTGTAACCCGCGTTCATCAAGCTCTTGGCTGTGGCCGCGCTCTCTTCGTCATTCGGGCAATCACAGTAGACGAGGACGTTTCCCGTCTTAGGTATCTCAGCCACACGCTTGCCTGCGTCTGCCTGCGGGATGTTCACAGCACCTTTGATATGATCTTTGCTATATTCGGTGGCGACACGCACGTCTATGATCTTGAGATTGCCTGAATCGTACAACGCCTTGGTCTCTTGCGCTGATAATCTGGGCACGTCTGCCACCTTGGTGAGGAAATCCACCTCGGCAGCCGTGGCCTGCGCGCCGGGATCCTGAGTCACGGTGGTCAGAGACGGATTGCTCTCATTGCCGGCTGATGTGGTATTGACGCCGGTGGTGTTGGTTGCACCGTTGCCTCGTAGCGCCAGGAGAACTACTACCACCAGCACAAACACTGCGCTTGCGCCAATCATGATCATACCGAATGGGTCGCGGCGTTTGGCAGAGGGTAGGCCGGGAGCGCGACGTGGGTCTATAGGCCTGCTCGGCCCACGGAACGATGTAGGCTTCTTCTTACTCATAGACTCCTTCAAGGCTAGAGGAGTGTCAATCATCATTTGGGAAATAAGAGGTGCAGAGGGCGAAGCCTCCTGGCGGGAGGGGCGTCCCCTGCTACTCCTACTACTCATTAATTCACCGTTGACAGACCACTAGTGGGGATTGCCCAAAATATAACACAGAGGCGGGCGTCGGAACAAGGGTGGGCAGATGATGGCGTGCGGATGCAAAATCGGGCATCCGGCGGAAACTCTCAGCCCCGAAGGGAAACGAAAGCGTTCTTGCCAGACCCTGGAGCGTCTAACTGCAACTCCGTTCCGAACGAGCCTACTAAGCCTTCTCGTCAGTACGCGCCTTAGTAGCTTTGAGCAGAGGGCTTGTGCCTCCCCAATGATTGGAGAAGTGGTCGTAGAAGAGGAAATTCTGGGCATACCCTGCCAGGTTGCCGAAGCGGTCGCGGAAGGCCCCTGCTACTGTGTTATAGGCGGCTGCGGTGATGCTCTTACGGTCGGTCCAGCCGGGGAAGTAGAGATCCTTGGCTAATTGCCAGACGTGGGTGTCCACAGGCACCGCCTCGGTCTTGTCCAGGGAGAATAGGCACACGCAGTCGGCTATCTTCGCGCCTATCCCGTTGATTGTCACAAGCTGGCGGTGTGCCTGCTCGTAAGGCATCTCGCGCAGGGAGTCAGCCCAGCCGGGGCCGCGCTCGTCTAGCTGCCTGGCTACCTTCACGATGTTTGTGCCTCGAAAGCCCAAAGAGGATATTTTCGTCAGGTGGGCAACGTCGCATCCTGCCAGCTTGCTTGCGCATGGGAAAGAGTAGTAGGTCATACCTTCCAATTCGGCTACTGGGTCACCGAACTCGCGTGTGAACTGGCCGATGGAGTAGGCTATGCGAGGCACGCTGTTAGCCGTCGAGCAGACGAACGAGAGTATGCACTCCTCCGGGTCTTGCCTCACCAGACGCAACCCGGACCACCTCTCGGCGGCCTCACCTGCCGCAGGATCGGCTTCCATGATGGTCTGCACGATCTCGCCCATATCAACGTCTAGCTGGAAGTAATCGTGTATGAGGGCTTCGTCGTTAGGCTGCGGGTAGGTCCACCATGAGAAGAGGTCGCTATCCTGCCTGATGCCCACAACAGTATCGCGCACCACCCCGGTCCACCACCCATCCGCGCCCCTTTTCCAGCGAAAGCACTGTCCAGATGCAAGTGTATCATCGAGGGAGAATTGCGAGGGGTCGTAGGTGAACGTATTGATCTGGAGGCCAGTTAGAGTTGAAGTGTTCATAGGGGTATTATAGCAAAGGGCTAGGAGCTAGGGGTCAGGGGCTGGCGGTTATTAGTTGTAGCCGTTAGTGAAGAACCCCTTCATAACCTTTGCGCGTTCTTTGCGTCTTTGCGTTTCGTCCCCTGCTAGCCCCTAGCCCCTATATCATGCGGTCGCCAGGTCGGAGTTGGCTTTGCCGCCGGAGACTACGCGCAGGTGGGCCTGGTGATCTTGCCCACCATCAGACGCAGTGTCTTCGGTGTGTTGCGCCGATTCCTCTGCCCTGGGCACGTCGTGGCAGTGACGGCAACGGGCTTCGTAGTTCTCTTTCGCGCCTACCATGATGATGGGGTTGTCGTAGGTGGCGGGTTGACCGTTGATAAGGCGTTGGGTGCGGCTCGCAGGTGCGCCACATACCACGCAGATGGCTTGCAACTTGTCCACCATCTCGGCTTCGGCCATGAGATGGGGCATTGGGCCGAAAGGCTCGCCTCGGAAGTCAAGATCCAGTCCGGCAGCTATCACGCGCACACCGCGCCCTGCCAGCCGCTTGCACAGGTCCACAACTTCGTGGTCGAAGAACTGCGCTTCATCTATGGCAACTACTGTGGTATCGGGTTCTACCAGCCGCTCTAGCTCATTGGAGCTATTTACAGGGATAGCCGCGTGGAGCGCGCCGTTGTGGGAAGCGACCTGGCCGGAGGCATAGCGTGTATCTATAAGTGGCTTGAATACCTGCACCTTCTGGCGAGCTATCTGAGCACGCTTGACTCTACGGATAAGCTCTTCGGTTTTGCCCGAGAACATGCTGCCACACACGACCTCGACCCAGCCTCCTGCGTAATGCTTGGGATGTGGTCCCAATGGCCCCTGGTCTTGCATAAAACGTTGCATATAGTCTCCCATGATTCCCACCTTTCAGGTTTAGTACCAGCCAAATTATACAGTGCATAACAGCTTTGGCTGGACCTAAGCACAAGGCCTGCTACCATATTTTTACACATTTATGGAGATTAGGGGAAGGACGTGCGGAGACACCGGACGATAGTGATGAGGACTGAGGGCTGAGTAGTTGTTAGTTATTGATAAAGAAACGCCCTCCTAATCTTTGTGGTTCTTTGCGCCTTTGCGTTTCGTCTCTTTATATAGTCCGTCGCTCGTCACGTGTTATAATGGGCTTCATGCTGAGACCAATGGTGAGCTGGCTCCAGGTGCAATGCCGAAGGTCGCACCTATAGAGGGTGCGCGTTGTCACGCGGATCTATGTATCTGTCCGACAACTTTGTGGTTTTGTTTACCTCATCATAGTTTAACACGCTTGGAGTCCTCTTATGATCGAGATCAAACCTGCCACGCTGGGACTTTTCGGCGCGGTTGAGCCTATTTTGCATGCATTGCCGCAGTGGTTCGGCATCGAAGAAGCTACGCGAATGTATATTGATGCTGCCGGTAAGCATCCAACGGCCCTTGCTGTTGACGTTGGACGAGATAACCTGCCGGTCGGGTTCCTGACGCTGCTGCAACATAGCGCCGATTCCGTTGAGATCTACGTAATGGGCGTGCTGCCGGACTATCACCGCTGCGGAGTGGGTCGCGCCCTGGTCGAAGCCTCTGAACGGCAGCTACGCGACAGGGGCGTGACCTTCTTCCAGGTCAAAACGTTGAGCGATAAGCACCCTGATGAGAGTTACAGAAAGACCCGTGCCTTTTATCGGGCGATGGGCTTTCGACTGCTGGAGGAATTCCCCGACCTATGGGGATCGGAGAACCCTTGCTGGCAGTTGGTGAAGGTTCTGTAGCGAGCAGTTTGAGTGGGGCTACACAGCGTGTCCGCACTTGCGGATACTGTTTTTGGTCCGCCAAAAGAAAAGGACCAGTAGCAATACTGGTCCTTTTCTGTGCTTTGCTTCTGTGGCGGTTAGATTTAGGCTTCAGTTGCTACTACTTCGTCGGTAGCGGCTACGTCTGCGTCCTCACCCTCGGCTTCGGGGCGAGAGGTTGGGCGGCGCTCCTGGGGAGGAGGGGGCACGTTGGCCTTATTCTTCGATGTGCGCCGTGCGGTGGCCGAAGCCTGCTGGGGCGTTTGCGTCTGGGTGCGGTTGTTCATGCGCCGCATGAACCGCTCAACCTGGCCTGCAGTATCAACGATGCGCTGCTCGCCTGTATAGAATGGGTGACAATTACTGCAAAGGTCCGTCTTGAGCACTTCCCTGGTAGACATCGTCTGCCATTCGTTACCGCAAGCGCAGTGAACCGTTGCAAGCACGTACTTGGGGTGGATTCCTGCTTTCATTTTATGCTTTACCTCTCATTTGTATCTTTTTATTATCCAACAACCGTTGTCCGGTCTCTTTATTATACCACTTTCGGGGCACTGGGAGCCAGTGGACGACGGTGAAGAAACAACATCGTCCATTGTCTCTCTTGCAATCTTTACACAGTAGCGGCGACTGGGGTGACTTCAGCAGGCTGCATCTGGGCAAGCTGGTCGGCAGGGCGTTCATTGTAGACGCTGATGCGCTTCTTGTCCTTGCTGGCATTCTCGAACTTGACGTAACCTTCAATCATCGAGTAGATCGTATGGTCGCGGCCCATGCCAACATTGCTGCCGGGGTGGAACTGGGTGCCGCGTTGCCGCACAATAATCATGCCGGGGCGCACCACCTGCCCGTCGCCACGCTTCAGGCCAAGCATCTTGGGTTTGCTATCACGTCCATTGCGCGACGAACCCACACCTTTTTTGTGTGCCATTGTTGTCTCCCTTTGGGAGAACGGATAATCCTTAATGCTTAATTCTTAATTTAGCTCGCTCTAATTAAGAATTAAGCATTAAGGATTATCCGTTCTTATCTAGCAATTTCCTTGATTGAGAGTTTTGTAAGGTTCTGGCGGTGACCCGTCTTGCGGCGATAGCGCTTCTTGGGCTTGAACTTGAAGATCACAAGTTTGGGACCCTTACTCTGCGCGATGACGGTAGCAATTACACGGGCTCCGCTAACCAGAGGTGTACCCACTTCGACACCATTCTCCCCGCCCACCATGAGCACCTCGCCCAGTTCTACCTGGCTGCCCGGCTCGCCATTGAGCTTCTCTACCTCAATTGTATCACCTGGGGCGACCCTGTACTGGTGGCCACCTGTCTTGATTATTGCGTACACCTATTTTCCTCCGCTCTTATTTCGGTCACAGCCACCTATTATATCAAGCTGCCCTATGAGTGTCAAGGATTTTTGGTTTACCTTTCAGGGCAGGTAGCAGCCATGCACATGGCAGTAGCTATTCTGTCGGTCCTTGCCCTCACGCGAGGTATACGCGGATAGCAGTTCAACGCATCTAAACAAAGCATATCTAGGGCATAGAGTAAATAATGAGCAAGCAAGAGACCCAGCGACGAGCCGCACTCCGTGGTTGTGGAGAGCGCAGGATCTCAAGACAGCCTGCTCTCTGGCGCGGCAACGTTTGTAATGTAGGGGGCTGGGCATGACCCTCTTGTTGTTCGCAGTCACCGGCGGCGCGGCCCTTTTTCCAGGGAGTAGCAGGGCGCTGGCTAGGGCCATTTATGGCTTATGTGTAGAGGGCCAGCGCAGTCCTGCTGATAGTCGTGGGGCTGTACCTGATCGGCTTTCACCTGCACTATTCCTTCGGAATCTTGTAAACGCCCGCATCGGTGTCTGTTCCCGTGCTCGATGGCAGCAATGCGGCCCCGATGAACTCCTTGACCTCGCCAGGTCCTCGCAAACGCAGCCACAGAGGACCTCTGTTGGGTTCGAAGACCATCTCGAAGGTGAAGAAGGGGCAGCATTCGCGCTCTACAGCGATACATGCCACTAGCCTGTTCGCCCATTCCTCAGTGGCTGGGTATGAGAACGAGTACCCGTCTTCGAGCTCTTTCACCTGGTTTGCCCGGTTGAGCAAATCACCTACCTCTTCCTTTCTTGTCGCCTGTTCGCTCGCGGGCATGAGGCAAGCAATTGGGATCTGAGCGACATCCCGGTCCTCTCTAATGTCCTTGCGATAGGCGCTATCCGTGCTATTTATGTTATTCATCGTCTCCACCCTCTCCAATTATCCACCGTGTGAGTCTTTCTCCTTCGAAGCTACGAAGTCCATTGCTCGCACCCTCGAAGTTGAACTTCTACCTTGTATGAGCTACCATACAAGTTAAAGTTAACTTTAAGTCAAGGGGGTTGCGAGAGATTGGATGGACGAATTATCGATCAGTGATGCTGCAAAGCGGGCGGGTGTGCAGCCCTCGGCGCTACGATACTACGAGAGTATTGGCCTGTTGCCCCTTACCAGGCGAGTGAACGGACGGCGACGCTTCGATGCAAACTCTATGCAGCGCCTCACCGTTATCAGGCTTGCCAAAGAGGCCGGGTTCACAATAGCGGAGATACAGACGCTGCTATATGGTTTTGAGTCCGATATGCCCCCTTCTGCAAGGTGGCGTATACTTGCTCAACGAAAGTTGCTCGAAGTAGACGCTCTTATCGAGCGCGCCAGCGCAATGAAGCGCCTGCTTAAGGCAGGGCTTGCCTGTGGGTGCCTCAACTACGAGGATTGTATGCTCATCGAGGAGATAGAACGTGATGACGCGGCTAGGGCAAATCCTTCACCTGTACCCGTCCGGGGCATGCCAGTCGCAGCAACTGGCGTAGAGAGCGAGCTAGGCAAGCCGGCGGTGGGTACTGGGAAAGCGGGAGTAGTTGCAGCAGTTGTTGTGCCCGTGGACGTGACCATGGAGTCACTAGAGAAGTGTCAATCATCATTTGGGAAATAGAGGTCATGGGGCCAAGCCTCCTGACAGGGGTTACAGGGGAGGGGTGT
>JBBSIK010000035.1:0-12028 GCA_038232115.1 Chloroflexia bacterium | reverse complement strand
TCGATTACGATACCGCTGCCATAGTGGCCGTTGGCCTGGGCTACGAAGTGAGCGAGGCCAAACCGGAAATAGAGGAGGACCTGGGCGATACCCTTACGGCCCAGCAGGTAGCTACAGACAGTGGCCGCCTCTCCGCCCGTCCGCCCGTCGTGACCATCATGGGCCACGTGGACCATGGTAAGACCAAGCTGCTCGACTCGATTCGCAAGGCCAACGTAATAGCTACGGAGGCCGGTGGTATCACCCAGCACATCGGTGCATACCAGGTGGAGCTACAGGGTCGCAGGATCACCTTCCTGGATACGCCCGGCCACGAGGCTTTCACCGCCATGCGCGCTCGCGGTGCTCAGGCGACTGACATCGTGGTGCTCGTGGTGGCTGCCGACGACGGTGTGATGCCCCAGACATTGGAGGCCCTTTCCCATGCAAAGGCCGCCAGCGTGCCAATCGTGGTGGCGATCAACAAGATAGACAAGGAAGACGCCAACCCTGAGCGCGTGATGACCCAGCTTTCCGAGCAGGGCCTGGTACCGACGCAGTGGGGCGGCGAAACCGAGTTCATCCCACTGTCGGCTCGCACTGGCGAGGGCATCCCGAACCTGTTGGAAACGCTCCTGCTGGTGGCCGAAATCGCCGAGTTCAGAGCCAACCCCGACAGGCGTGCCGCCGGTGTTATTATCGAGGCCGAGATGGACCGCAACCGAGGCCCCATCGCCACGGTATTGATCCAGAATGGCACGCTGAACCTGCGCGACTACGTAGTGGCGGGCGCTAGCTGGGGCCGCGTCAAGGCTATGCAGGACGATAAGGGACGCAAACTGCGCAAGGCCGAGCCGTCCAGCCCTGCCGAGATCATGGGCCTGATCGCTGTGCCGATGGCAGGGGATAGCCTGATCGTCGCGCCGGACGAAGCCACCGCCAAGCAGATCGCCGAGCAGCGTGCCCGCATCAAGAGGCTGGAAGAAGGCGCTCAGGGTATCAAGATGGTCAGCCTGGACGACCTGTTCTCTCAGATCCAAGCTGGGAAGGTGAAGGAACTGCGTATCATCCTCAAAGCTGACGTGCAAGGCTCCCTCGAAGCTATAGCGCAGACGCTTGGTAAGCTCTCGATTGAACAGGTGAAGGTGAACGTGCTTCACAGGGCAACGGGTGGCATCACCGAGTCGGACGTGGCGCTGGCCTTCGCTTCGGATGCCATCATCATAGGCTTCAACGTGCGCCCGGACGTGGCCGCCAAGCGCGCCGCCGACAAGAGCCATGTGGATATACGCTTCTACGACATCATCTACAACCTATCCGAGGATATCGAGAAGGCTCTGCAAGGTCTGCTCGATCCGACATTCCACGATGTGACCGACGGTTACGCTGAGGTACGCCAGGTGTTCCGGCTGCCCAAGAACGAGCAGGCCGCCGGTCTGATCGTCACGGAAGGCAAGGTGATGCGCAATTCGCAAGTACGCCTGCTGCGGAACGGCGCGGTTATGTATGATGGTACTATCTCCTCCCTCAAGCGCTTCAAGGACGATGTCCGCGAAGTGGCCCAGGGCTATGAGTGTGGCATCGGCCTGAACAACTTCAACGACTTCAACGATGGCGACACGCTGGAGTTCTATCGCAAGGAACAGGTGAAGTGACAATTCTTAACTCTTAACTCTTAATTCTTAATTGAAGCTTGTAATGGCCCAATTAAGAATTAAGAGTTAAGAGTTAAGAATTGCCGCACATGCGGCTATGACGAAACGGCAGACCCAGGTAGCTGAAGAGATAAAGCAGATCATCTCGATCTTGCTACAACGTGAGCTTAAGGACCCGCGTATCGGGTTTGTGACGGTCACGAACGTGCAAGTGACACAGGACCTGAAGTACGCGCGCATATTCGTGAGCGTGCTGGGTACGGGCGAGGAGCAGAAGGCTACTATGCAGGCGCTCACCAGTGGCCGTGGCTTTATACGGCGCGAGCTTGCGTCCCGCATGGAGATACGCTTCGTGCCCGAAATCCAGTTCAGGCTCGACAAGGGCGTCGAGTACAGCGACCATATCAACCAGCTGCTCAACGAGATAAAGGAGTCGGATGCCGAACGGGTGGTGGGCGAGTTCGGCGATGACAGCGATGAGAGAGGCGAAACCGGAACTACTGGCGACATGGTTGAGACTGGCGATGCGAGCACCAATAGAGACGGAAAAGTCTCATCAGGGGAAACCTCCGATGACTAGCGTCAACGACGACAACGGCTCACCCCTGGCTGTCCGTTCTGACCACACGGACGAGCGAGTGCCTTCCTGGACCATGCCTAAATACTCCCTTATAGAGGAGTGGCTACAGGGTGCCGAGCGCATCTGGTTGCCCCTTCACGTCTCCCCCGACGGCGATTGTCTCGGCTCCACGCTCGCTTTCTCCAAAGCACTCTGTTTGCGCGGATATAGCTGCATAGTAGTATCCTCCGACCCGATACCGGACGTTTATGCACCGCTATACAACCCGGAATACGTGTTCGTAGGCGCTGTACCCCCCGGCCCGCCTGCCACCCATATAGCCTGCCTCGACATCAGCGACCCGAAGCGCACAGGCGACTTTTATACAGCGAACGAGGCGGCTTTCCATAGCGAAACAGGCGTCAAAATCCTCAACATAGACCACCATACTACTAATTTGCAATTCGGCGACCTCCAACTGCTCGATAGCGCCGCCGCTGCCTGCGCCGAGCAAATCGCCGTGGCCCTCAACGAGTTGGAATGGGCGGTTGACGCCGAGATAGCCCGCTATATACTGCTGGGCGTTGTCACCGACACGCTTGGCTTTCGCACCCCAGCCACTACGGTGCGTACCATGCGAGTGGCCGCCCACATGATGGAGCGGGGTGGCAGTCTGTTCAACATCGTGGATGTGGTGTTCAACACTCGACCCCTCTCGGCGGTGCTCCTGTGGGGAAAGGTGCTGGGCAGCGCAACGTCAGCCGCCGGTGGTCGGGTGCTCTACGTACAAGTCACACCCAGGATGCTCAACGAGAGCGGGGCCAGGGAAGAAGACCTTGAAGGTCTATCGAGCTACCTGGCGTCTGTGCGCGAGGGCGTGAAAGTGGCCGCCGTACTCAAGGAGCGTGACGATGGCACCACCCGCGTATCATTCAGGAGCCAGCCCGGCATGGACGTAGCCGCCATCGCACGCCGCTTTGGAGGCGGGGGCCACACTCAGGCAGCCGGGGCCACTATCCCGGCGGTGGGCGAGGAAGCCAGACGGCTGTTCTTGCAGGCATGTGAGGCTGTGCTGGACAGTAGTGAAACGTGATGCGCAACTCGTAACACAGTTTACTGGATAGAGTCTCTATATAATCTAGCATCTATGGTTATCGAGCTACATCACATGTAGTGCGTTACATTTTACGTGTTACACACTACGTTTCACTCGTCACCCAGTATGGACGGCATTTTCAACATAGACAAACCCCAGGGCCTGACTTCGCATGACGTGGTGGCGCGTGTGCGGCGCATCAGTGGGCAGCGCAAAGTGGGACACGCGGGCACCCTCGATCCTATGGCGACGGGGGTGCTTCCCGTTGTGCTTGGTAAGGCCACACGGCTCGTGGAGTATCTGGCCGATGCTAACAAGGCGTACAGGGCCGTTGTTCTGCTCGGTGCTACCTCCGACACCTACGACCGCGAAGGCGTCATTACGCCCACGCCTGGTGCCACGATGCCTTCCCGCGAACAGGTGGAGCAGACGTTGCACCAATTCAGGGGTGCTATAGCGCAGCTACCTCCCATGCACTCGGCCATCAAGGTGGGAGGTAAGAAGCTCTATGAATTGGCACGCGCTGGTATAGAAGTCGAGCGCCAGCCCCGCCCTGTAACGATCACCCGCCTCGACATAGAAGCCTACAACCCGCCCACACTCCAGATATTTGTGGAGTGCAGCAAGGGCACTTACATCCGCTCTCTCGCATATGACATAGGTACGTCATTCGGCACAGGCGCGTACCTCGACGCCCTCACCCGCACCCGTCACGGCTCGTTCAGCATCGAAGGCGCGATCACCCTGGACGCCTTCGAAACTGCCTTCCGCGAAAACACCTGGCAAGAGAGCCTCTACCCCCCCGACTACATCCTGCGCGGCTGGCAGACCTACACCACCACGCCGGAGGAAGAACTTGCGGTCCGGCAAGGCAAATCGCTGGGGTTGCCTGTCTCTTTAGGAGGTGAGGGAGGTCTGCTGGCGGCAAGGGCGAGCGATGGAGAATTGCTAGCGGTGCTGTACTGGGATGGGGAGAGTGGAGTATGGAGGCCGAGGAAAGTGTTCAGTAATGCCACCCCAGTCGTGGTGAACAGGCCGCAGACAACGGTAAAAATAGATCCTCAAAGTGAGATGAGTGAGGAAGAGGCACAGTATTTCTGGTTACTGGATGCTGGTGAGCTTATTGAAATTCTCAAGGACAAGCAGCATAGAGGCAGGGGCATTGCAATGAATAAGTTGGCTCGTCTTGGGGAGAAAAGAGCCATTGATCCCTTCATCTCTATCGCTAAAAATACAGAGGAGAAGGAGCACCTGCGCGAATGGGCAATCCAAGTACTGGGCGAGTTTAGTGCTGTAGATGGAGTTGAGCCGCTTATAAGACTACTTGGGAGCAGAGATAGGAAGATACGCAATAGTGCAGCCAAATCGTTGGCCGCAATAGGCGACAGTAGGGCTGTGGAGCCACTTATCAAGGTCTTATCCCACCCAGACGGGAAGACGCGCCGTGCTACTATTGCTGCTTTGGGCGAACTGCGCGACAAACGCGCAGTAGAGCCACTCATTGAACTAGCGCGAAATAAGGAACTAGGCTGGGCTGTCAGGGCAAATGCAGTGTACAGCTTGGGGCTAATAGGCGGCGCAATCGCCTTTGATGCTGTTACAGGGATACTAGAGGCAAGCGATGAGCACGAGAAGGTGCGAGAAAATGCTGTTCGAGCTTTGGGGCAACTTGGAGATGAGCG
Source organism: Chloroflexia bacterium (assembly GCA_038232115.1). Taxonomy (GTDB): domain Bacteria; phylum Chloroflexota; class Chloroflexia; order QHBQ01; family JADMIH01; genus JADMIH01. The sequence continues at coordinate 7,057 of JBBSIK010000035.1, read as the reverse complement.
AGCAGTTAGACTTTTATTGTCTATCGCCGAAGTTGACGGCAATGAGCCAGAGTTACGTTGCCTCGCACTACAGGCGTTATCAACGTTGAAAGTAACATCTGGGTTCGAGTTGTGTTTAGGATTGCTGAATAACGTCGAGGAGGAAGCTAGGGTAAGAGAGTGTGCAATTACTGTGCTAGGCGAAGAGGGTAGAACTGAAGCAGTAGCGGCTATTATTGCGGAACTTGCAAGTGAAAACATCGGTATTAAATGGGCAGCCATATCAGCCCTGGGTCGGCTTAAGGACAAACGGGCCGTCGAACCACTTGTAGCACTTCTGCAGGAACAAGAAATCGAAGTGCAGATATACACTGTTCAAGCATTGGGCGAGATTGGAGATAGACGAGCAATTGAGCCTCTCAGGGCCAGACTCTATGATGAAACCGGCACACTCAATATTCAGGTGCTAATTGCCTTGACCCAGCTAGGTGACAGTAGCTTATATGATCTGCTGCTGTCACTGCTCGATAGTAACAGCATGTATATACGCGGGAGTGCGCTGAAAGGTCTGGGTTACCTGGGCGATGTACGTGCGCTAAACCATCTTCTTACAGCATTGGAAGACGAGGATCACGACATACGCGGGTATGCAGCACAAGCTCTGGGCAGAGTGGGTGATCCGGTTGCTTTACCGGCACTTATCGCAACTAGGAAAAGGCTGCTGGATGGAAGTGAAAGAAGTTGGGCTGTTGAGGAAATAGGGCACGCTATAGAGGTGCTCAATCACATTGAGAGCCAGCAATCTACCTGATGCGCTTCTCTAACTGATACAATAACATCTGCCCTTAGCTATAATACTTCAGCATGAGAATCATCACCGACATCACCCAACGACAACCCGCCCCTGCCGTGCTCACCATCGGCTCGTTCGACGGCGTGCATTTGGGGCACCAGGCACTTATCGGGCGCGTGATAGAGAGCGCCCGCAGCAAGGGTATGGCGGCGGTGGCCCTCACGTTCGAGCCGTCGCCGAGGGAAGTGCTGCGGCCCGATCAGCCGTTGGCATATCTCACCAAGCTGCCCCGGAAGCTGGAGCTACTCAGGCAGACCGACCTCGATGAGACTATCGTGGTGCCTTTCACGCGCGAGCTATCGCGTGTGCAGGCCTCCGACTTCATAGCCTGGCTGCGCCGGTACCTACCGTTCGTGGAGATGTGGGAAGGTTCCGGCTTTGCGCTGGGGCACGGACGCACGGGCAACCTGGATGTGCTGGCAAAGCTGGGGGAGGAGGCCGGCTATGAGCTACAAATCGCCCCGCTAGTGGAGGTAGAAGGCGAGGTGGTCAGCAGCACCCGCGTGCGAGAGGCCGTGGCGGTGGGTGAGATGGAAGCAGCGACTCTTCTGCTGGGGCGGCCTTATGAGGTGCCAGGTGTTGTTGTATCAGGCTCAAAGCGGGGCCGCGAACTGGGCTACCCCACCGCCAACCTCGACACTCCGCCCAACCAGGCTATCCCCGCCGATGGCGTCTACGCGACGTGGACCGCGCGACACTCTACCGGCGAAGTGCTCCCCTCCGTCACCAGCGTGGGCCTACGCCCCACCTTCGAGAACGACGTTCGCCTGGTTGAAGTCTATATCCTAGACTATACAGCCGATCTATACAGCGAGACGCTCACCACTCAATTCGTTCAGCACATGCGCCCCCAGCAACGCTACGAAGGCATAGAGCCGCTCATAGCCCAGATGGAGCGAGACACGGCCAACGCAAGGGTGGTTCTGAAACGTGAAACGTGATGCGGCTTGCTCAATAGAGTCTCTCCATATGCGGCACCCGTGTTTAGCGAACCGCATCACGTTTCAGAACCACGTTTCAAAAAAATCCACCCGGCAATCTGCCTCGTATACTTAATGAGAACGAGCAGAACGAGATAAATAGCCTACTCCTTCCTCCTTCTAAAAGAGAAACCCCGCTGCCGGCAAAGCAACGAGGTTTCTCTTTTAGTTTAAAGTTGAAAGCGGAAAGTTAGAAAGATCACTTTGCACTTTCCACTCACCTGGAGCCGATAAACCAGCCTATGCCGGGGGTGTCGTCGGTGGGCTTGGGGTAGTACTCGCGCAGTCTGCCAATGCTATAAGGGTCCATCGGGGTGCTGTTCGCATTATACAGAGCGAAGTGCAGGTGCAGCGCGCCGGAGGCTCCTGTGTCGCCTGCCCAGCCGAGGAACTGGCCCCGCTTCACATACACCGTGTTCGACTGCGAGCCTCTGGGAATATTGGGCGAAATAGATGCCAGGTGGCCGTAATAGGTGTAGAAAGTCTGGCCGTTGATCTCGTGCTTGACCCATACGGCGTTGCCCTGGCGTGAGGAGCAGTTACCGCAAGCCTCGCCGTCAGCCGAGGCGATGACGGCAAAGGTCCGCCAGCCGCCACTATTCACGCTGCCGTTGATGTAATCAATGCCGCCGTGGAAGCCACCACCGCCCGAATAGTACCAGCCCGACAGAACATTCATATTCGAGCCACCGTTGAATGGTAATGTGAGAAACTGGGCAGAGGCCTGGCCGGCAGGAGCGTTGGTGGTGCGGGCCTCTGCGCTATGGATGGAAGCCGGAGAAAAGACGGAAGCCGCGAAAGCAAGTGCTACGGCAGTGGCGGCGAGCATGCCACGGGCGCGGCGAGAAACCATGAACGATACAAAGTTAGGGCGAGCGAGACGCATGAAAAGATACCCTCCAGCATAAGAGATTAAGTAAGATCTAACACTGTAATATGGCCGTTTGCATAGGCTAGCGGCGCAACAGGCTGATTATAGCCAAGCCACCAGACACAAATCCAGCAAAAACCGCCATTTTAGGTCATCTTACTGCATCAAATACGTAACGTTACGTAGTTCACAATCCTCCTTCTACGTAGAAAAGGGGATACTACGTAGTGGAAAGTACCGAGTACCGAGTACCGAGTACCGAGTACCGAGTACCGAGTACCGAGTACCGAGTACCGGGTAGCTGTTAGCGAAAAACCCTGCTTAATCTTTGCGCGTCCTCTGCGCTCTTTGCGTCTTTGCGTTTCGTCTCCTAGCCCCTGACTCCTAGTCCCTAGCGTTTCCACGTTGACCGCCAGCCGCCGTGAGGGGTATAATCTGGATGCGGCCAGGGGAGCCGTTATTTCCATAGTGTCAATGGATGGGAGGCTGGACTTGCAGTCGCTGCAACGCTTTGAGGAATTTGTCGAACGGTTGATGGAGGGGTCGTTTGCGCGCCTCTTTCGCAGCCCCATCCAGCCTGCCGAGATCGCTAAGCGCCTGGAGCGCGAGATGGAAGCCCACCCCACGATCAGCGTGGGACGTACCTACGTGCCCAACCACTACGAAGTCACTCTTCACCCTGACGATTTCGCCGAGTTCGAGCCGTTCCGCCATTCGCTTGAGCACAACATGGCCGAGTTCATCTCCGACCTGGCAGCTGAGCGTGGCTATTCTCTTGTCTCGCGCCCCAAGGTGCTGCTCATGGCGGGCCAGGATGTGCCCAAGCGTAGCATTGATGTGACGGCCCAGCTCACCGACGAACCCGCCCTCTCAGCCGCAGGTGCGCCTACCGTGCGTACAGCCTCCCCAGCCGGAGCGCCCGGCCCCAGCCACACGGAGGAGCCGGAGCCGGTATTTGCGCGCACGCATGCCATGCCCGTGGCTCGCCCTCGCCCACACCAAGCCCCGCAACTGAGAACGAACACCGCCCCCCCTCCCTCTTCTTTGCAGCCACTCGAAGGCGACATGTCGGGGCGTAGCTTTCCGCTCAGTAAGACGTTGCTCACAATGGGCCGGGGCCTCGATAATGATCTGGTGATAGACGATGCCCGTGTATCACGTCATCACGCCCAGGTGGTCTTCCGACACAGCCATTATCTGCTGCGCGACCTGCGCTCTACCAACGGCACCTTTGTGAACAGCCAGCCCGTGGAAGCCGTGGTGCTCGCCCCCGGCGATATCGTCTCCATAGGCGGGTTCGAGTTACTTTTTATGCAGGAGTAGACGAGGGGCTAGGGCTAGTGGTTAGAAGTATTACTGACCACTAGTCCCCTAGTCCCTAGCCTCTAGTCCCTAGTCCCTAATCCCATGCCAGATATTCAAACCCTACCGTTCGACATATTCATCCTGGCCCTGCGTATCTCCTTCATTGGACTTATCTACCTCTTTTTGTTCCAGGTAATGCGCGTCATTACGCGCGACTTGCGCCAGAGCGTGCCCGCAGAGGCGATGCAGCCGAGGTCGAGATATGGCAGGCTGGTAGTGGTCGAGCCTGGGGGTAGTCGCCTTGCGCCCGGCACGGTGTTCACTTTGCAGGCGGTTACTTCGTTGGGCCGCAAGCCGAGCAACACTATCGTGCTCGATGACGACTTTGCGTCGGGCGAGCACACGCTGATTGCCTGGCGCGAGGGCAGCGCGTGGGTGGAGGATGCAGGCTCCACAAATGGTACTTTCCTCAACGACTCAGAGGTAAATCGCCCCACAGCCGTGTCGGAAGGCGATATCATCGGCGTGGGCGGCGTTCGGTTCAAATGGACGGAAGGGTGAACAGGAAGTTGGAAGGGTCCACGTAATAGCACTTTCAACTCGGAACTTTCGACTTCCAACTGGAGATTATATGGACGGAAATAGAGAAAAGAACGAGAAGGGCGATGCGGAGTTTGAGCCAGCGTGGCCGCAGAGGCCGGACAGACCGCGACCTGAGCCGGTGAGGCCACGCCTCGATCCACCTCATGGCGTGCCGCCTGCTTCCAGTCACAAAGGCAACAGTGGCTTCGGTGACACCGAAATACAGCCTTCTAAGTGGACCTCTCACCCCACCTCCTATTCGCGCCAGCCAGGTATGGTGTCGAACCCTGGCGACACGAAGGAAACACAGGTCCTGCCGACCGTAGAGTCGTCGCGCTTCGACAACGGTAGGGTAGCGCCCCAGGCTCCGCAGGCCGCACAGCAGCCGAGGCCCATGCCACAACAACCCGATTCGCAGGCGAGAGCCTCCCAGCCCGGCTCTATGCAGTCGGTATCGCGCCCGCCGAACCCCTCGCCGTCCACTCGCAACGTCGAGACCGATTATGCGCCTACCATGCCATATGTGCCGCCCCAGACAGAATACGATTACGATGATTATGACTCAGGCGGCTATGGATATGACCAGCAAGTAGTACGCTCTGGGCAGCGTAGGCCTATTCCACCTGCCACCGCACGGGTCAAAGGTGGGCGGCGGCAGGAGCCGGGTCTGCAACACGGCGTTACGACGGTAGAAGCGAAGCGCAAGCCGAGGTGGCGCTGGATAGTGTGGACCTTTGGCGGCATTATCGCTATACTGGCGATTGTCGTGATAGCCGTGGCCCTTGCCTGGCAGGGGCAGTACGCGGGCAAGATATACACGGGCGTACGCGTGCTAGACACCGACCTCGGTGGCAAGACCCAGGATGAGGCCCGCAAGCTGCTCGATGACAAGGTGCAAACCTTTATTGCCCAGCCCGTGGTGCTCAAGTGGGGCGCTAAAGAATGGCGTCCCAACGCTGAGCAGATAGGCCTCCATGTAGATACCGCCTCCACCGTGAGCGAAGCGTTCGCGGTCGGGCGTGATGCCGACTTTTTTGGTAACATCCAGGCGCAAGTGGGAGCTACACAATTGGGCTATGGCGTGCCGCTCAATGTTCAACTGAGCGAGCCTGCCTTGCAGAATTACCTCAAGACAGTAGTCGCTGCTGAGACAGACCAGAAGCTGTTTGAGGGTGACGTGCGGCTGAATGGCGCGGAAGTCGTTGCTTTGCCCGGCAAAGAGGGCCGCTCGCTAGACGTATACGGCACAATCATGTCGGTGCGTAACTCGCTTGCCCAACTCAAGTCCGGCGCACAAGTGGAACTGCCTGTTGAGATAGTGCAACCCACAGTTTCAGCGGACGAAGTGGCCCAGATACAAAACCTCCTCACCGTGAGGGTGAGTGGGCCTATCACCGCTACAGGGCCTGCCAAAACCTTCACGCTGGACCGTGATGCGCTGGTGAACTTCACCACGATAGAGCGCAACCCCGACCGCACAGCGCCCAAGCACGTTGAATTAGGCTGGAAGGACAACGAGCTAAAGATGGTGGCCGACAAATGGGCCTCGGAAGCCAGCCGTCCGGCGCAAAACGCCAAGTTCGACTGGAAAGATGGCTCCGTGTCAATCGTGCGCGAGTCGATTGATGGCCTGCAGGTGGACCCTGCGGCGGTGCTTGCCTCTATCAAGGAGCATGCGGACACCGCCGACAAGCGCCAGTATGACATGCCGGGCAAGGTGCTTACACCTACGGTATCCAGCAAGGATATAGGCGCGCTGGGCATCAAGGAACAGATGGGGCAGGGCGTGTCTACCTTCAAAGGCTCATCTCCCGAACGTGCCACGAATATAAAAGTAGCGGCGGCGCTACTCGACGGCAACGTGGTGCCTCCTGGCGGTACTTTCTCGTTCTTGCAGGCGATGGGTGGCATAGACGAAGCGCACGGCTTTGTGCCCGGCTATGTAATCGCCGCCGAGAGGACATTGTTGGGCGTGGGCGGCGGCGTTTGCCAGGCCTCCACCACAACGTTCCGCGCGGCTTTCTGGGCGGGCTTGCCGATCACCGAGCGCAACCAGCACTCATATCGGGTGAGCTGGTACGAGGCAGACGGCCAGCCGGTCGGCTTTGACGCGGCGGTGTTCGATCCCGGCGTAGACCTCAAGTTCACGAACAACACGTCCAGCTACATACTCATCAAGGCGGCCACAAGCTCAGACTCCCTGACCGTGACGGTCTATGGGACCAAACAGCCCGGCGAGGTGAAGTTGGAAGGTCCGGTTATCAGCAATAAGATGTCGCCACCTCGCGACGTGTACGAAGTGAATGCGCTCCTCCCATCAGGCACCAGAAAGCAGGTCGAGACGGCCCGCGGTGGCCTAGATACCGTCATCACGCGGCACATCGTCGTGCCAGGCCAACCTGACAAGACCGAACAGTTCCACAGCTCCTACAAAGCCTGGCCCAACTGGTATATCGTGGCCTCGCCCTCGCAGATCCCGGCGGGGTC
>JBBSIK010000034.1:0-12029 GCA_038232115.1 Chloroflexia bacterium | reverse complement strand
CCTTTGGTGATTCTATCACCTAGCACTTCCTCGACGGCGCATGCCATTGCCGCGCCCGCTTTGCCTGCCCCCAGCACATATACGTTACCATGCGGCAGCTTATTAGATAGATCATATGCCTCTAGCGCCTTGAGCACCGCCATGTACGGGTCGGCGGCTTCCAACGCGGCCCGCAGCACCTGCATCACTACGGCTCTGTGCCTTGCATGCTCTTCCCCGCCAGCGTTTCCAATACCCGCCGTGTGCTCCAATGAGAATCCCGCCCTCCAGAAAGGATGCTGATGCCCACAGCAACATAGCATAGGCACTCTGGAGTGTCAAGGATTTTAGAAGTAGGCAAAACAAAAAGAGCCACCTGTTTAGATGACTCCTTTGCGGCCCATACGGGCTTAGTATTGCACGCCGTGCACCCTCTGTCGATACGACACTCCAGCTTACACCTGTCAGCCAGCTCCGATCAGGCACCCCTGCGGCACCCAGAAGTGACTATTTACCGCTGCTACCTTCCGGTCCTGACGGGGTTCATAGGCTCCTGCCGCGCAGGACCCGATCCTCAACGCCGCTTAGCAAATGCAGTCCCACAATGTCGTACCTCGAAAGGGGATTCAATCCCGCTAAGGCGAGTTGCGGGTACAGGGCATCGCCAGTTCCCCATCTAGCACGACGGTTAATCTTACGTAATATCGAGTGTGCTGTCAAGGCGTGGGTCTCTGGTGGTTAGGGCTTATGCGTGCTAAATCGGAAGGACCGACAAGACCAAGTTCGCATGCGTACCAGGACCGAAGCTGCTACGGATGGAGCAACTCTCTGTGCGTGTCCACCTTGCTAGATGGGGGCATTGAATTAGCACGCATAAGCCCTACTCTGGTGGTCAGGGCAAACGCATCTAAATTCGTTTCGGGCTAAAAAGCTGGATTCGATGGATTGAACGGCCCAATAATGGTAATTCAGGACCAAAAACCGATCCTGAATTGCCACTCCACTGCCGTCGAGACTGACCTATGGGCTAAAATCCTAGTCCTCAGCAGGCATACTAATCCGTGTAGTGGGGTTGTTTATGCTGTTTTCGGCTGATTCCAATTTAGATGCGTTTGCCCTGCTCTGGTGGTTACCCACATGTCAGATAGTGGCTAGCACCCGGCGGTTGAAACCGCCGGGGGTGCGGTAGGTGAGTTTCGATTGTTGTAGGGGCAGGTCTCCGTGCCATTTACACCAACTGTTTGATGCGTGGACATAAATCATTTTTCACGCTTAGAATGACAGCAGGGTAGGGCATAAGCGGCATGGTTTGGAGCTAGTCGTATCACTCTGCAAGCATGCAATAGAGCGCAATTTTGTATTTATGACCATGCCTCAAATAGTTGGTGTAAATGGCACAGGAGTGCCTCGACCCCTATTCCGAACACTTACGGTTGAAGTAACTGTCCCAGGAGTGGTGGGTAGACATAAAGGAGAATGACAAACGAGCAGGATCCTTGTAAGATGGAGGTGACTAAACCAAACCCAAACAAGGAGAACCTGCTCAATGTCAATTGTCCGTATTCAGCTACTCACTGTCAACCTCACGCCCACTGTTCGACCTAAAGAGTGCTCACACTGCGGCTCAGAGATACTCCAAAGATGGGGAGTAGTTCACAAGCCCCTCAGAGACACCGACGTTGAAGGGGTACTGGCATACCGCTACAGGTGTACACAGTGCCTACGCACCTTCCGCTGGTATCCAGAAGGTGTAGACGGGGCAGACCTGAGCCAGCGGTTACGCTGCCTGGCAGCACTCGCGTGGAGCATGGGGGAGTATGGGGTTGAGCATGGGGGAGTGGGAGTGATACCGCAGGTGAGAGGGTTAGTGGAGGAGTTACCACCAGAGGGGGACAGGCGGCTGATGGAGTTGTGGCAGATGGTACAGAGGGAGTGTGGGTGGCGCAAGCGCCGGGAGCGAGACACTCCATTACAGAAGCTGGCCAGGTTACCGGTGCAACTGATGGAGAACTGGAGGCGATAGCGCCTCTACCTTACAGAGAGGAGAGCACAGTTGAAGGTGCCTCCCACCAACAACCTGACAGAGCAGATGATAGGCAACGGCAAAATCCGCTCCCGCACAGTGCGAGGCTACAAGAGCAAGGGAGGGGCACTTGCCGCCTTCATGGTGTGTGCCGCTCGCCTGGCCTAGAAACCTCTCCTGCTCAGCACTAGGCTCCTTCCCCACTATCTAACTTCTTCAAAACTCGCCAACCGCCTGTGGGACAATCACCGTGCAGGCCAACCCTTGCACAGCAGGGAGGAGTAGGATATACTTACGCTGCTGTATACACGCCTGTTACTGGGTATGGTGACTATAGTGTGTCCAGCGAACACGAGCAGAAACAAGTCTACGAATGTATTCTGAATTGCTTATGCTCACTCGCCATAGTTTCCAGGAGGTCCGCCAGCCTTGGAAGATAAGGTAACAGTCGGTGATGTCAATCCGAACCCGGATTTAGGTCTTCTGAGCGCTGTTTCTACCGCAGCGCGACCCATTGCCGCCGTGCGACATGTTGGTGGGCGGTCGGGTGACCTCGGTTGGGCCTTGCTCTATATGGCCCCCGCACTGATTATCTTTGCCGCTTTTACTTTCGTGCCGTTCTTCCGCTCGCTCTGGTTGAGCTTTTTTGTTACCGACCAGATCGGCAATCCGTCCCACTTCAACGAAATAAAGTACTACGCTCGCATCCTCAACCTGGACGGTAGCGGGCGTAGCGAGTATCTCAATAGCATCCTTACGACCATCAAGTTTACCCTGATGGTTGTGCCCCTTGGCATTGCGGTCGCCGTTGGCCTTGCAGTGCTGGCTGCCGCCAAACTGCGCGGCATAGGCATATTCAGGACTATCTTCACCAGCACGGTAGCGATCTCGGTTGCCAGCGCCAGTGTAATCTGGGCGCTCATCTACAACCCTAGCCTGAAAATGACCGGCTGGGTGCTCGACCTGCTCCACCTGAAAACGCAGGGGGTGCTCCTTGACCCCGCAACTGCCCTGCCCGCTGTGGCTTTTATGACGATCTGGACGAGCCTGGGGTTCAATTTCATCATCGCCCTCGCCGGTCTGCAAGCCATTCCGCAAGACCTTTACGATAGCACCCAGATAGACGGCGCTAACGGCTGGCAGTCCTTCCGCTTCATCACTCTCCCACTTCTTACTCCCACTCTGCTCTTTCTGGTGATTATCTCGACGATCAGCGCTTTCCAGGCCTTTACCCAGTTCAATGTGCTGATTGCCAACGAAGGGCCGGACGGCTCGACTAATGTGCTGGTTTTCGCGCTCTTTAGCTCCTTCTTCAAGGATAACCGCTACGGGTTCGCTTCCGCGATGGCGGTTGTGCTGTTCGTGGTGCTGTTAGTGTTAAGTTTAATCCAGTTTCGACTGCTCGATAGGAGGGTACATTACCAGTGAGCACTGCTGTACGTGCGCTCAACAAAGCGGACGCCAATTCGCCTTCCATCGGAGGGATATCCAGGACTACGGGCCTGTATATCTTGCTGGTGTTGGCGGCGCTGATTCTGCTCTTCCCGCTCTTTTTCTCCCTCTCCCTGGCCCTCCAGGGTCCGACCCTCGCGCCTAATCTGGTGCCGGATTTCGGCAATTTAGACTGGGGAGTTTTTGGCACAACTTTCGCCCAGGAGCCAAACTTTGGGCGTTGGATACTGAACTCGTTCGTGGTGTCGCTGGTGGTAACGCTGGGGCAGCTTATCACCTGCTCGCTGGCTGCCTACGCGCTCTCCACGCTCAACTTTCCCGGCAAGGCCCTGTTCCTCTTTTTATTCCTGGGCACTTTGATGATCCCGTGGGAGGCTACGGTCGTTCCGAACTACCTCACCGTCGTAGGCCTCGGCTGGAAAGATAGCTACCAGGGGTTGATCGCGCCCTTCCTGGCAAGCGGCTTCGGTATCTTCCTGCTGCGCCAGTATTTCATGACCATTCCGCGCGAGCTATATGAGGCGGCGGTGTTGGACGGCTGCGGTCGCACGCGCTATCTTTGGTCCATTCTCTTGCCTTTATCTCGCCCCGCCCTGGGTACACTGGCGGTATACGCCTTCCTGAGCACATACAACCAGTATTACTGGCCCCTGCTCGTGACCGATAGCCCGGAGTGGCGCACCACGCAGGTAGGTATCACAGCTTTCAAGTCGACTGAAGTGGCCCTTTTCAACTTACAGATGGCAGGCACGATTATCGTTATGTTACCTACGTTGATACTGCTGGTAATAGGGCAGCGCCAACTGGTGCGTGGCTTGACCGCAGGGGCACTCAAGGGCTAGCAGCGACGCGCAGGTATAGTTTGCAGACACACGGGAGAAGATGTCACGAAACGTGACAGTACAGGGGAGGAGGTGATGCAGAGGCTCTCTACTCAAGAGATACCGGCAAGGATACTAATTTTACCCCGTTGACTATCAGACAACAACTCTCATGTAAGCGATGAGGGCATGAGGGGATACTTGTAAAGGGAGAATATAATGTTGAAGTCCCGTAAGTTTACGGCTTTCTCTTTCCTTTTGTTGCCGGCCTTGGTGCTATCGTCTATACAAGGCGTCAGCCTCAATGCGCAGGCGCAGGAAACCAGCCACCTCTTCCCTGAAACAGGGAAGACCGTTTCAGGCCGCTTCCTGCAATACTGGCAGCAGCATGGTGGCCTCGCCCAGCAAGGTTTCCCCATCTCCGACGTGATGCAGGAGAAGTCGGATACCGACGGCAAGACCTACGCCACGCAATACTTCGAGCGTGCGGTGTTCGAGACGCACCCAGAGTATCAGGCTCCTAACGACGTGCTGCTCTCCCTCCTGGGCAACTTCCAGTACAAGCTGAAGTATCCTAATGGCGCGCCCAACCAGACGGCCAGCACTGCCGCAGGCGCTCAGAAGTTCACCCAGACCAACCACACTGTAGGTGGCAAGTTCCTAGCATATTGGAATAGTCATGGCGGCCTAGCTCAACAAGGCTATCCTATCTCCGAAGAGTTTCAGGAGAAGAGCGACACAGACGGCAAGACATATACGGTGCAATACTTCGAGCGAGCGGTGTTCGAGGCCCACCCAGAGTATCAGGCTCCTAACGACGTGCTGCTCTCCCTGCTTGGTCGCTTCCAGTATGACCGCAAGCACCCGAAGGTTACAGCTACGCCTGGAACATCCGGCACACCCGGCCCTGTCGCCACGCCCACCCCTTTCCCGCCCGTGCCACAGCCTGCGGGTTCGCTCAAGATCACTTTCTGGTACGGCTTGACCGGAGCCAACGGCAACATCGTGCAGCAGATGGTAAACCAGTTCAACACAAGCCAAACCAAGTACTACGTTGAGGCGATACAGCAGCCTAACTACGATGACACCATCAACAAGCTGAACACCAGCCTGGCGGGCGGCGCGCTGCCCAACATTGTGCAAATTTACGACATCGGCACCCAGCGTATGATCGACAGCAAGCGTATTGTGCCTGTGCAGGGATTTCTGGACAAAGAGAAATCGGACATTGCTGCCGACCTTGAGCCTGCCGTAGCCAGCTACTACACAGTAGATGGCAAGCTTTACTCGATGCCGTTCAACAGTTCCGCACCTGTTATGTACTACGATAAGAACGCCTTCAAAGAGGTAGGTCTCGATCCCAATAACCCACCCAAGACCTACGATGAGGTTCTTGATGCAGCGAAGAAGCTGACTAAGAAAGACAGCAGCGGCAAGATCATACGCAGCGGCGCTGACTTTACGCTCTATGGCTGGATATTGGAGCAGGAGCTAGCTATCCAGACCTCGTTGTACGCCGAACCGGCCAATGGTCGTGGCTCAGGGCGAGCAACCAAGCTAGTCTTCAACGGTGAGTCCGGGCAGAACTGGCTCAACTTCCTCAAGAAACTTCAGGACGCAGGGGTTGGCCGAAGTCTTGGAAGGCATAGCGGTACCACCAACGGCACGACAATGGGCGCCAATTTCTCCAAGGGTGACGCAGCTATAGCCTTCGAGAGTATCGCAACGCTTCGTAGCTACGTGGCTCAAGCCGCAGCAGCCGGGGGCAAGGTTGACGTGGGGGTCGCACCCCTGCCAAAGCCGGCGGGCGCAAAAGGCGGCGTGATCATTGGTGGAGCATCATTATGGATCACCGACCAGGGTACCGCCGACCAGCAGCAAGGTGCCTGGGAGTTCGTCAAGTACACAGCTCAGCCTGCGTCTCAGGCCTTTTTCGCTTCGAGCACAGGCTACTATCCGACGCGAAAAGCGGCCTATAATCAGCAGTTGATGAAAGACACTCTAGCGAAGTACCCGCAGTTCCAGATTGCCGTGGACGAGTTACACTCGACCCAGGCAAGCCCTGCAACTCAGGGTGCCGTCTTTGGTACCTTCGCTGGTGCCCGCGTGCTGGTGGAGGGCGCTATGGAGCAGTATATGCTCGGCAAGACTTCCACAGCGAAAGCTGCCCTGGACGACGCGGCTAACAAAGCGAACGACAATCTTGATGAGTACAACTCCACGCTAAAGCCGTAAGAGCGGCAGTTAGCGTTATCTAAATATGCCCCAATTGCCGAGAAACGCCCGACGTGCCCGGCAATTGGGGCATATTTATAGCGTGCGCCTTGATTGCTTATAATGGACAAGAGACGAGTCGAAAGTTAGAAGTTCCAAGTAGCTTAGTTTCTAACTTTCAACTCGTCCAGTCCACAATGTTATATCTCTATGCAACCACTATCTTACCAACAACGTAACGCCGCAGTGCGCGGCATGTCCGAGCAGGGAGTTGATATCCTCGTCGTGGGCGGTGGAATCACGGGCGCGGGTGTGGCTCTTGATGCGGCGGCGCGCGGCTACCGGGTTGGGCTAGTCGAGAAGTCAGATTTTTCGAGTGGCACCAGTAGCAAGTCAACCAAGCTGGTCCACGGCGGCATACGCTATCTGTCCCAGTTCGACTTTCCACTGGTAAGAGAGTCGTTGGTGGAGCGGGGCCTGCTCTTCCGAAATGCGCCGTTTCTCGTGCAGCCGATAGGTTTTCTTCTGCCGCTATACTCCGGCGCACGAAAACCGATGGGTATGCCGGTGCGTCCTCCTTTTGGTATAGGCACCGGCTTGTTGCTCCGCTTAGGGCTTCTCACATATGATCTGATGTCGGGACGGCTCGGCATACACCGGCATCGCCGCATCAGCAAGCGCACGGCCCTGCGCATCTCCCCTTGCCTCAACACCGATGGGCTGCTGGATGCCTTCATCTATTATGACGGGCAGACCGACGACTCCCGTCTGACTGCCACTGTAATACGTACCGCCGCTTTGCACGGGGCGCTGGTTGCCAACCATGTTGAGCTAAAAGGCTTTCGTCAGGAGGAAGGAAGGATTACCGCTGCCGTAGTAGAGGACCATGTGAGCGGCGAGGTGTTCACCATAAAGGCAGGCACTGTCGTCAACGCGAGTGGGGTTTTCGCCGGGCGGATCGAGGAGATGGCAGGGCCTTCTTCGATAACGATCAAGCCCGCGAAGGGTGTTCACCTTACCGTGTCCTGCGAGGCGTTGAAGCTGGGCAAGCACGCGCTCGTGTTGCCCGAAACAGACGACGAGCGGCTTCTTTTTCTGGTGCCCTGGGGGTCGCGCGTCACGATAGGCACCACCGATACCGAGGGCGGCGATGTTGACAGGCCTCATGCGGATGCGGGTGATCTGGCATACCTACTGCGCCACGTGAATCGATACATGCGCTGCCACTTGCAGGAGAGCGACATTATCAGCGCCTGGGCAGGCTATAGACCTCTGATCAGCTCGCGGAAAAGCGCGAAAGCATCCTCCAGGTTGTCGCGCACCCACGCAGTGCTCGATGGGCCGGGCGGCATGGTGACTATAATAGGCGGCAAGCTGACCACCTACCGTCGCATGTCCCAGGACACAGTGGACCATATCAGCAAACAGCAGGGACGCCCTGTTAAGCATGTAACGGAGCACATGCCCCTATCAGGATCGAACGATTGGCAGAGCGCGTATGCGGAATTACAAGCGGTTGCGCCGAGCCTGGGATTGGGGGCCGGCACCATACGCCGCCTAGCGACATACGGTGCCAACAGCCGCACTATCCTGGACCTGATAAGAGCGGAGCCGGGTCTTGCCGCCCGCATTGTGCCGGACTTGCCCTACATCATGGCCGAAGTCGTTTATGCTTGCCGTTACGAAATGGCAATGGACCTGGCGGACGTACTGGAGCGGCGACTGCGTATCAGCTTTGAAGATTGGTCGCACGGGGTAAGAGCGGCTCCTTATGTGGCTGCGCTCATGTCGCGGGAGCTTGGCTGGGACGAAGCAGAAAGCAGGTGCCGAATAGAGCGGTATCGCACCCTCGTGGCCGGGGAATTTTCGCAGTTGCCGGTACGCAAACCTGTGGCATCAGGCTCAATAGAATGAACAGTAGCAAGCCAGGAAACAACTACATACTCGCGCTCGACCAGGGTACGACCAGTTCACGCGCCATCATTTTCGACCATGCCGGACGGGTAGTCGGCCAGAGCAGCCGCGAGTTCCGGCAGATATATCCGCGCCCCGGCTGGGTGGAGCATGACCCGGAAGAGATATGGAGCAGCCAGATTGAAGTCGCAAGGAAGGCACTGCAAGACACCGGCCTGGCAGCCAGCGAGATAGAGGCTATAGGCATCACCAACCAGCGAGAGACCACCCTCGTGTGGGACAGAACCACAGGAGAGCCTGTCTACAATGCCATAGTGTGGCAGGACCGCCGGACCGCAGGGCTATGCGATAGCCTGAAAGAGCGGGGATGGAGCGATAAAATCAGGGAAAAGACCGGGCTGATAATTGACCCATACTTCAGCGGCACCAAGCTGAAATGGATACTCGACAACGTACACGGTGCGGCCCGAAAAGCGGCAGATGGCGAGCTACTATTCGGCACGATAGACACCTTTCTCATCTGGCGGATGAGCGAAGGAAGTATCTACGCTACCGATTATTCCAACGCCAGTCGTACTATGCTTTTCAACATAAACGAGTTGCGCTGGGACGAAGAGATTCTCGCCGAATTGAATATACCTGCCGCAATGCTGCCTTCTGTATACCCCAGCAGCTACTTATTTGGATATTCGGCAGATAGCTTCCTCGGCGGCAAGGTCCCAATCGCGGGGGCTGCGGGTGATCAGCAGGCGGCGACATTCGGCCAGGCGTGCTACGTTCCTGGTATGGCGAAGAATACATATGGCACCGGGTGCTTCATGCTGATGAACACCGGGCAGGCACCCGTACTCAGCAGCCACCAATTGCTGACGACCATCGGCTGGGGCGTGGGCGGTAAAGTCGTATACTGCCTGGAGGGGTCGGTATTCAGCGCGGGCGCCACCGTGCAGTACCTGCGTGACAGCTTGCGGATAATAGAGAGCGCGGCCCAGAGTGAAGCCCTGGCTCTTTCGGTGGGGAGCAGCGGCGGGGTATACTTCGTGCCTGCTTTTGTAGGCATGGGCGCGCCTTACTGGGACCCATATGCTCGCGGTGCTATCCTGGGGCTAACGCGAGGCAGTGGGCGGGCCGAGATAGTACGCGCCACCCTCGAATCGGTGGCCTATCAGACGCGCGACCTGCTTGAGGCGATGATTGCCGACAGTGGCACACCGCTAACCGAGTTGCGTGTGGACGGGGGCATGGTAGCGAACAACTTCCTGATGCAGTTTCAGGCTGATGTCCTCGGTGTTCCGGTTGTGCGTCCTGTGGTCGTCGAGACCACCGCCCTGGGCGCTGCATACCTGGCGGGCCTGGCTGTGGGCTACTGGCAGAGCGAGGAGGAGATCGCCCGTAACTGGTCGGTTGGCCGGGTGTACACGCCCTCGATGAATGGTGCCACCCGCGACGAGCTTTATAGCGGCTGGAGCCGAGCGGTGGAGCGGGCACTGCGCTGGGAGCAGCCCTGAGTTTAGCTGCATAGCGTGTGCGGGACTTACACCGTCACGCGCCGGCCAGTGCGGGCGGACGTTATCAGAGCGTCCAGCACTCTCATGTTAGCCAGGCTATCCTCAAGGGTGTAACTTAGCTCGGTGTTGTTCAGCACAGCGCCTGCAAAGTGTTCAACCATAAGCTGATACTGATTCGCGCCGGGAACACTCACCGATTCGGGCGCGCTCGCATCATCAGCTTTGTCCACGATGATCGTGGTATCTTTCTCGTCTATGCTGAACGGTTGTGCCACTCGTATAAGCCCTTCCGTGCCCGATATTTCCAGCCACTGCTGCTTTGAGGTACCAACCTGGAAACTGCAATCAATGGCTCCCAAGACCCCGTTCGGAAACTCCAATGTGCCGGCTAGCGACATATCAACTCCTGTTGGTGCCCACAGGGCGCTTGCGGTCACTGAGTGCGGCGGCATGCCTGCCACGAGGCAGGCCACATTCACACAGTAGGAGCCGACATCCAGCACTGCGCCTCCCCCTAGCTTCGGATTCCATCGCACGTCGCCGGGGCGCTTCAAATAGAAATCGAATGTTGCGCGTATTATTCTGATCTCACCTATTATCTGCTTCTCTACCAACTGCCGGACGCGTTCGATTTGGGGATGGAAGCGGTACATAAACGCCTCCATTATCTTGACCTCATTCCTCCGGGATGCAGCTATCATCTCTTCTACGTCTTGCGCACAGGTGGCAGCGGGTTTTTCGCAAAGCACATGCTTATGGTGGTCTGCTGCTTTTATGCTCCACTCCTTGTGAAGAGCATTCGGGAGTGGGACGTATACTGCGTCCACCAGTTCTGAGTCGAGCATTTCGTCGTAGCTGCCGAAGTAGTGCGGTATGCCACGCGCATAAGCCCAGGACCGGCCTTTCTCTATATCTCGGCTGGCCACGGCCACCAACTCGCTGTTGTCTGAACCTCGGAGGCCCTTGATAACCGCATCAGCAATGCGCGCTGTGCCGAGTACTCCCCATCGCAACCGTGCGCCTTGCATACTTGACCCCCTGTCAGAAATTATGAATTATGAATTAGACGTTGCGGAGTAGCAATTCACAATTCACAATTCATAATTGAGAAATGGTGAGTGCTAATGGGCACCGGTAGATTATAATACAGGGAACAACAATGCAACAGGAGACGCCCGACAGGGCTTGTCTACGAACGGAGACCCTATTGAACGCGCCGCTATTCACCGCAGCCTCAACCGAACAGGCACAGAGGGAAAACCGCTCCGGCCTGAACCGGTGGCTGCAGATTTTCCTCACTATCATCGCGGGTACAGTTGTGGCGGTGATAGCCTGGACGGTCATTGAGCGTTTCCTGCACATTATAATACTGCTGCTTGCCGCCTTCCTCGTTGCCTACTTGCTTGGACCTATTGTAGCCCGGATAGTGCGTGCCGGCTTGCCGCGCATAGTGGGTATTCTGTTGGTCTATCTGGTGATTATCGGCGTGCTGACTCTGGGTGTTGTGTTGTTGATTGGGCCGCTTACTGCGCAACTCCAAGGTCTGCTTAAAACGCTTCCCACTCTTGTTGACGCACAAGCCTGCGCGCCATCTGGGCTTGATCGCTTTTTCCGCGAACATGGTATAGCCCTGGACGTGGCGAGCCTGCGCACTCGCCTGGTGGAATATGTCAGCGGCGCGGGCACTTCCCTGCTCGGCGGTACTCTAGCTGTTGTTGCGGGCCTTGTTACGTTTGTCACCGACCTGTTTCTGATCCTCGCTATTACCTTTTACTTGCTATTAGACGGCGAGTCGATGCACAACCGTGGGCTGCGCCTGCTGCCTGCCGCCGCTCGTGAGCGATGGTTCTTCGTCGAGGCTACCCTGAACAGGGTACTTGGCGGCTACATACGGGGCCAGATACTGGTAGCTCTTACGGTCGGGATTGCGGCAGGCGGTGGCTCTGCGCTGTTGGGTGTTCAATATGCCCTGGTGATCGGCCTGCTTGCCTTCTTGTTCGAGTTTATACCCCTCATCGGACCGGTGCTTGGCATGGTACCCGCTGTTACCATAGCCCTTTTCCAGTCACCTGGCCTGGCTTTGTGGGTCGTCGTCTACTTTATTGTGCTGCAACAGGT
>JBBSIK010000033.1:0-12084 GCA_038232115.1 Chloroflexia bacterium | reverse complement strand
GCGTCGGCTCGCTTGAAACCGGGGACAAACGCCATCGCCGGTGTTTCCTGGGCACAGACTCGCGGCATCGCGAAAGTCGAAGTGCGCATCGACGCCGGCGAGTGGAAAGAGGCCCTCCTGGGCCAGGAACTCAATCGCTCGACATGGCGCCAATGGCTTTATGAATGGGACGCGCCTATCGGGCCCCATACGCTCACCGTGCGCGCCACCGACTCGCTGGGTCAGGTACAAACTTCCCACCGCGCCGACCCCATTCCCGATGGAGCGACGGGTTGGCACTCAGTGGTGGTCACCGTTAGCGCGTAGGCGCGAGGCTGTTTTTTCGGAACGTAGTCTGCCCCAGAAGTCGTGACGTCAAATCGGACGCCCAAAACAAGCCTCAGAGCTAATTAGCCCTCGATCAACCTCTAGTCGAACTCGGGGTCCTCAGTGAGAGAAACGCGCACAGTATCGCCCAGGCCATCGTCCAGCAGAGCGCCGATGCCCGTGGCCGACTTGATGCGCCCGTCCTCGGCGTTACCGGCTTCCGTCACGCCCAGGTGGAGAGGGTAGTCCCAGCCAAGCGCGCCCAGGCGCGACACCAGCAGGCGATAGGCCGCTATCATTACCTTGGGGTTGCTCGACTTCATCGAGAAAATCAGTTCGTGGTAGTCGTACTTGCGAGCTATGGCCGCGAACTCGATAGCCGACTCGACCATGCCCTCAGGCGTGTCACCGAAGCGGTTCATAATGCGGTCGGAAAGGGAGCCGTGATTCGTGCCTATGCGCATCGAAACGCCGCGCTCCTTGCACCGTAGCACGAGCGGCTTGAACTTTTCCTCGATGCGCTCAAGTTCGGCATCGTAAGCCACATCTGTGTACTCTTTGACAGCGAACAACTTTGTGTCAGCGAAGTTGCCGGGGTTGATACGCACCTTGTCGGCGTACAGGGCAGCTTCCATGGCCGCCGCCGGGTTGAAGTGGATATCGGCCACCAGCGGCACATCCAGGCCCATCGTCAGCAACCGCTTCTTGACCTCACCTAGGGCGCGGGCGTCGCGCGATGTAGGCGTCGTGATGCGCACTATCTCGCACCCGGCCTCCACCAGCCGCAACGTTTGGGCCAGGGTAGCCTCTACGTCATCCGTCTGCGTGGTGGTCATAGACTGCACGCGGATCGGGTTGTTGCCGCCCACACCCACGCTGCCCACCATCACCTCGCGTGTCTTGCGCCGCCCGTAGGCATACGAGTCGGCCACATACGGGTGATGGGGCGTTTCCGCCGCCGACTTCAGTATTATAGGCTCTGTATTTGAGACTGTTATGCTCACTCTGTTATACCTCTTGTTCTGAAACGTGAAATGTGATGCATCTCGCTGAATATGGATGCCGTATATGGAGAGATTCTATTTAGCGAGACGCATCACGTTTCGGATCCGTTTCACTCTGCTTACACGCAGGGCAAATGCCGAACAGGGCGAAATGGTCGAGATTAGTGTAGAAGCCGTACTGCTCCTGTAAAGTGCTGCGCAACGGTTCGAGGAAGCGGTCTTCAACCTCGATGCGGCTGCTGCAGCGTTCGCAAATCAGGTGGTGGTGAGGGTGGCGGGTCATCTCATATTCCAGCCTGCCGCCTCCCATATCAGTGATGGCTACCAGGCCCAGGTTACTTAGTAGCTCCAGGGTGCGGTAAACAGTGGTTTTATCCGTCGAGGGGTGCCTCTCCTTGACGTGGAGCAGTATATCATCCCCCGTCATATGCCCCCCGTGTCCTTCGAGCACTTCCACCACCATGAGACGGCGCGGCGTCAAGCGCTGCCCTCGCGCCTTCAACTCTCTGTCTATTTCACCTACTCTTGCATTCATCTTGGTTGCCATCCTACCTTAATTATACCAAATGAGTGTGGGGCCAGAGGCTAGTGGTCGGTCAAGGATGAATTAATGAGCGGAGGGAGTAGCAGGGGACACCCATGTAACCCCCTCAGGAGGCTTCGCCCATGACCTCTATTTCCCCAAAATTGACACTCCACTAGTGCTGGGGGCTGCGGGTTAGGGAGCTAGTTACAAGACAAAATCCTCTCCTGATCTTTGCGCGTCCCTTCGGCTTCGCTCCATGCAGGCTCTTTGCGTCCTTTGCGCCTTTGCAATTTCGTCTTTCAGTAGCCCCTAATCCCTAGCCTCTAGCCCCTCCACCTCCCGCAGCGTGGGCAGCGCAGGAATCGCACCACGCTTTGTCGTGGTCAGCGCGCCTGCCGCATTACCGAACCGCACTGCTTCCTCTATTTCTCGCTTGCTGAGACAATCCGACGCGAGCCGGTCCAGGTTGAGAGAGAGCCTGTACAGGAGACCTGCGAGGAAAGCGTCACCTGCGCCCGTGGTGTCCACCGCTTGCACCTGGAAGCCCGGTATGTAGCCATTAGCATGCCGCGTGAAATAGGCGCTGCCGCCCGCGCCCTGCGTTATTACCAGCAACTTCAGGCGGTCGTGCCACAGGCTGCGAACAGCGGCCTTCTGGTCTCCGGTGCCGGCCAGGAACGCTGCCTCTTCCTCGCTGATCTTGATGAGGTTGGCATGTTCCCAGCCGATCATGATTCCATCTCGCGCATCTTGCTCGGAGGACCACAGGTTCAAGCGCAGGTTGGGGTCATAGGAGATGAACAGGCCGTTGCTTCGCGCTATCTGCACGGCGTGCAATGTGGCCGATCTGCTCGGTTCGCTGCTGAGGGAGATCGAGCCGTAGTGGAATATACGCGCCGATGCCACATACTGAGAGTCTACCTCTTCGGGCGCGAAGAGCATGTCGGCGCTGGGGTGGCGGTAGAAGATGAAGTCGCGCTCGCCATCGGCCCGCAGCGAGACGAATGCCAGGGCAGTGCGGGCTTCCTGGGAGAAGTGCAGGCAAGATGTATCAACGTCGTTGCGCTTGAGTACAATCTGCAAGAAGCGGCCAAAGTCGTCGTCGCCCACCTTGCCCATGAAGCCACTGGATAGCCCCAGCCTCGCTAGCCCCACTGCCACGTTTGCCGGTGCGCCTCCGGGAGATCTCTCGAAAGCAGGCGCTTCTATCAGGCTCACCCCGCTTACTGTAGACACGAAATCAATCAGCATCTCGCCACAGGTGATCACTTCCGGCATTATTATCTCCAACGCAAGCAGTTTTTCAGGCCCATTATAAGCCATTGGCAGCCACTCGTCGCCCGTGACGATAATCAGGAATTAGGAATTATCAGAGGAGAATCCCCAGTCCCAAGCTTGGCGTCCTGGCGTTTTCGTCTCTTGCAGTCTTGCGCATCGCCACGCGGCACAACGTTTGCTCTTTAGACGGCTTGAGCCAACCGAATGCAGCAAGGAGACGTACAATTGAGACTGCGCCATTGCCGTGAGGGGAAATACATAGCGGCTACACGAATAGAATAAGGGGAGACTACAAAGATGCCAAGGATAGAAGCAGAAGGTTTTGAGCCGTTTGATGTGCCGGGTGGGACCCGACTGGTAAGGGCGCTGGAGGATAACGGCGTGGACTTATTACATCGCTGTGGCGGCAACGCGAAATGTACCACCTGCCGGGTCGAGTTTATCGAAGGGGAGCCTGGCATTATGACTGTGGCCGAATATAACAAATTGCTCGATAAGGGAGTGCTGGGCCAGGTGCGCCTATCGTGCCAGATCGAATGCACCCACGATATGAAGCTACGCCCGGTGAATTTGTTCAGCGTGAGTGGCCTCTCCGACCCCGGCCCTCAGCCCGAACCCTACATCACGCCGGAACCTGAGTGGATAGAGGTCCCAGGCTCCCAGCTAGCCGAGAATCATGCTGACACGCTGTAGAGCAAACCCGTGGTTAGTTTCTCGCTGCTTACTCTTCAATAGAGAAGTAGAGAAGGGTCCAGCACAGATGCCGGACCCTTCTCTATTCTTCCTTAGCAGGTAGGGAGTTAACGGAGTTTAGCGACCGCCGCCCGCTTCGTTCGGGCCGTGTCCTGCCTTGCCCTCTGGCCCGGTCTCGTGTTGCAAACGGCGGCTGAGATGGTTCTTTACCTCCTCGGCTCGCTGTGCGTCCTGCTCCTTGAAGCGACGCCACATCTCCTGCGCGTCACTATCCTTATCCTGCTCAATGTACTGATCATAGTGCCACAGGCCGTCTACGATGTTGTGCAGAGCGGATACCATGTTGTAGGTAGCGTCCGTAAGCGGCGAAGTGTGCCCACCGGTCTTGCCCTGGTTCTGTGCGTTCATGGGGGAATTCTCCTTCGAGCAATAATGCCCTTCTGTCGGGCACCTCGGTTGAAGTAAGGTGCCTCTCCTCTCTGTGAGCAACTAACATGCCAGTCCGGTGCAGGGGTCAGGGGCTGGGGACTGGTAGGAGACGGAAACGCAAAGACGCAAAGAACGCGAAGGACGCGCAAAGATTTAGAAAGTGTTCTTGTCTAATAACTAGCCCCTGACCTCTAGCCCCTAGCCCCTACGTATTTACCGCGGGCACTACTTCATTCAGCAGCATCTCTAGCGTGGTGAAGTTGGGAAGGCCTGCGGAGCCTAGCATGAAGTAGTCAACGCCCAGGTCTATAAAAGCTTGCAGTTGCTCGATTACCTGCTGTGGTGTGCCCGCAATACCCCCATCTGGAAGAGGGCGGTCTCCAAGCAACTCCTTGAGGGCCTCTTCGGTGGGGGCGCACGCACAGCCTCCGAACCATGTGCGGCGTAGCGTTTTGGGATCGCGTCCTTCCTTTTCACATGCCCGCTCGCACTCCTCAACCATACCCCTGTAGTCCTTTATCGAGGTCCAGGAGACGTTCCACCAATCGGCATGGCGCGCCGTAAGGCCTATCATTCTGGGCTTCATCGCGCCGATCATGATCGTGGGCAGTGGGTCGGGCTTAGGCTCGCACCAGGCTTCCTCTACCTTATAGTGTTTGCCGTTGAACGTGGCGCGTTCCTCCTGCCATAGCGCCTTGATGACCCGTATATACTCCTCCAGCTCTTCGACGCGAGTGGCGGGTGAGGGGAAAGGATAGTTATAGGCGCGATACTCGTCTTCTTTCCAGCCCGCGCCCAGACCCAGGATGAAGCGGCTCTCGGTCATGAATTGCAGCGTAGCTCCCATTTTGGCGACCAGTCCTGGATTGCGAAACGATTGGCAGAGCACGGCATGGCCGAACTTTAACTCAGGGTGGAGCGCGGCCAGATAGGAGACTGCCGTCCAGCCCTCAAGCAAGTCGCGGTCATCAAATTGCAGGTGGTCTACGAACCATGCCGAGTCGAAGCGACCCTTTATCATGTTGAGGCCACGCGCCAGCACCTCCATGTGTCTGGCGCGGTTAGCTTTGTCGGCCATGCCGCTTGGCATAGCCCAGCCGAATTCTACCTGTGTCATTCTTCTGTTTCTCCTTGCGCTAAGGCAGTGAACTTTCCTTTTGTCCCCCATAAAGGAGGTCAGTACGCGTTACAGTCATGGTATAGTTAGCATAACATATGAAGACGAGGAGCAAAGTGTCATGGATGTAAAAACTCGGAGTGCGGAACGTTCGCTGCTTCCTAGCGGCTGGGTGCGAGAGCAGTTCCCTTCTTTGGGCCTGGAAGTGGACGGCAGGCCGGTCGTGTACCTGGACAACCCGGCAGGGACGCAGGTCCCGGCGCTCACTATGCGGGCGATAACTGACTATCTGACCTCGGCCAATGCCAACGTTCACGGCGCTTTCGTTACCAGCCAGCGCACTGACTCGATTGTGGCAGCGGCGCGTGCGGGCATGGCCGACTTCCTGGGCGCAGGCTCTCCACGCGAGATCGTTTTCGGGCAGAACATGACCACGCTCACTTATGTGCTCAGCCGGGCTATCGGGCGCATACTCAACCCTCAAGACGAGGTAATCGTCACCCAACTGGACCACGATGCCAATGTAAGCCCCTGGCTCGATCTGTCGGAGCGTGGCGTAGTGGTGCGACGGGTTCCCGTGCATATAGAGGACTGCACCCTCGATATGGAAGCCTTTGCCGCCATGCTGTCGTTCCGGACAAAACTGGTGTCGGTCACGGCTGCATCCAACGCGGTGGGCACGGTCCCGAACGTTGGGCGCATAGTTGAGATGGCCCATGAGGTGGGCGCGCTCGTGTGCATAGACGCGGTACACTTTGGCCCTCACGGTCCTATTGATGTGGCTGCCCTCGACGTGGACTTCCTGGTATGTTCGTCGTACAAGTTCTTTGGCCCGCACCTGGGCATCTTGTACGGCAAAGAGCCTCTATTAGAGCGGTTGACGCCATACCAGTTGCGGCCCGCGCCACACACCGTCCCTGAGAAGTTTGAGAACGGCACCAAGAACCACGAGTGCCTGGCCGGACTCGTCGGCACGCTCGACTACCTGGCGGAATTGGGCGAGCGCATGGGCGGCGAGGCGGGTGGGACCAGCGACCCGGACAAAATGAGCCGCCGCGAAGCTCTGCATACCGCCATGACAGGCATTCGCGAATACGAAAAGTCCCTCAGCGCGGCGATGCTGGAGGGCCTTCAATCGGTGCCTGGTTTACGTATCTACGGCATCACCGGCCAGGATCGAATTGATGAGCGCGTGCCGACCTTCTGCTTCACAATCGCCGGGCGCGACACGGGGAGAATAGGCCAATCGCTTGCCCAGGCAGGCATATTCGCCTGGACGGGCAACTACTATGCTCTGGATATAATGGAGCAGTTAGGGCTTGAGGGCAAAGGTGGTGGAGTGCGCGTGGGCGCTGTGCATTACAACACGCAAGACGATATCGCCCGGTTGATAGGGAAGCTGCACGAGATTGC
Source organism: Chloroflexia bacterium (assembly GCA_038232115.1). Lineage (GTDB taxonomy): Bacteria > Chloroflexota > Chloroflexia > QHBQ01 > JADMIH01 > JADMIH01. The sequence goes on along the minus strand of JBBSIK010000033.1, from coordinate 5,318 downwards.
GGGGTAGATTCTATGACGTTCAAAGATACCCTGTATGCGCCACGTTTCAATCCAATTGTAGCTCCTCAAGCGTTTATATTGAATAGAGAGTCTGTGGACAAGCATCTAGCTCGAAGCGTTGAAGGCGTGGGTGCTATACAGCCAGGAACCACTATATCTCTGCCAATCTTTGTGCTCTATGCGATTCGCGGCACGTTCCAGGCGTATGTATCCGACAAACACCTGCGGCTTCACTGGCCTGATGGTCTATTTGGCCTTTCAGTCGGGCTTTTCCTTAATCTGGGCATGCTTGATGCTGTATAGCTGCTATACTGAAGGGCCGGTATAGCTAATATAGTGTAGAATACCTGCATGTGGAATCTTTTATAGTGTCCGGGCAGACACACACAGGAGGTGATGCCGTAACTGGCTGACGACATGTTTCACCCTTGAACTGCTATTTTGGTTCACGGTTGAACCTACAGAGCTAACATTACAGGAGGAAAGTCAAGAATGTCACGAAATAAACTCGCCCCATTGGCGATAATGGTAACAACGTCGCTGCTATTGGCGGCTTGTGGTCCTGCAGCCGCGACCCCCACCGCCCCCACGGTCCAACCCACGGCCATGATGGGCACCACTCCGAGCGCCATGATGGGCACCACTCCGAGCGCCATGATGGGCACCACTCCGAGCGCCATGATGGGCACTACCCCTAGTGCTATGATGGGCACTACCCCTAGTGCTATGATGGGCACTACCCCTAGTGCTATGATGGGTGAAACACCAAGCGCCATGATGGGCACCACGCCCAGCGCGATGATGTCTGGCACCGGCACTGCTATGATGGGCACCACCCCTGGCGCTTCGATGATGGATTGGACCAAAGTTGGCCCTGAGTTGGCTGATGCGTTTGCCGGCAAGTACAAGGGTACGAAGGTGACGATGTTTGGCCCGTTTAGCTCCGACGATGAGGTCAAGTTCAACACTTCGAAGAAGGCCTTTGAGAACACCACCGGCATCACCATCCAGTACGAAGGCTCGAAAGAATTCGAGACAACGATCAATGTCCGCGTAGAAGGTGGCAACCCACCCGACATCGCAGACTTCCCCCAACCGGGCCTCATGGCAAGCATCGCCAAGAGCGGCAAGGTCCAGGATGTCAGCAAGTGGATCAAGGCGGACTGGCTGAACACGGCTTACAACAAGGGCTACATTGATACAGCCACCGTGGCCGGACCAAGCGGCAACATCCTGGGTGGCGTCTTCCAGCGTGTGAACGCCAAGGGCCTGGTATTCTATCCCAAGAAGGCCTTTGACGCAGCCGGCTACAAAGTCCCGACAACCTGGGATGAGCAGCAAGCTCTGATGGATCAAATCGTCAAGGACGGCGACACCCCGTGGTGCATCGGCATCGAGTCGGGCACGGCAACGGGCTGGCCGGCGACAGACTGGGTAGAGAACATTATGCTGCGCACCACGTCACCGGAGAATTACGACAAGTGGACGACGGGCGCACTGCCCTTCACCGCCCCTGAAGTCAAGAATGCTGTCCAGATTATGTCCAAGATCTGGCTCGACCCCAAGTACGTGTACGGCGGTCCCAAGCAGGTAGTCAGCACAGCATTCGGCGACGCATCCAAGCCCATGTTCCAGAGTCCGCCCAAGTGCTGGCTGGAAAACCAGGGCAACTTTATCACCAGCTTCTTCCCCAAGGACGCCAAGGCTGGCGTAGACTACGATTTCTACTACCTGCCGCCCATTGACGCGAAGTACGGCAAGCCTGTAGAGTTCGGTGGCGACCTGATGACGGCCTTCAACGACCGCCCCGAAGTGCGTGCGGTAATGGAATGGTTCAGCACGTATGATGGGGTCAAGGGTTGGGTCACGCAGGGTGGCGCGCTCTCGCCTCACAAGGACTCGAGCCTCGCGGACTACCCAAGTGATCTGGACCGCAAGGTAGCCCAGACTCTGCTCAACGCCAGTATCGTGCGCTTCGACGGCTCAGACCTCATGCCTGGCGCGGTGGGCGCCGGTACCTTCTGGAAGGGCATGACCGATTACGTTAGCGGCACGGTGAACATAGACCAGGCCCTGACCGAGATTCAGGCAGGTTGGGCGACGGTCAAGAAGTAAGCAGGGATAGGTTACCCTATCCGGCCTATGCGTCATCACCTGTACTCCTTAACAGGTGGTGACGCACGAAGAACAGAGCGATGCTCCACGTAGTTGTGCTGTTACAGGCGACTTCATGGGGTGTCGCTGTATCTCTTCGTCGCACAAAAGCAGTATAATATCGCAATAGTGCTGGTCCTTTAGCCTGAGCATAGTAAGGCGTCTCCAAAAGGCTTCTTGTTATGCTCAGGCTAAAGGACCAGCAGATAACCTCATCCTTAGTCCTCTTCTCAGCAGGACGTATGCCGGTCTACATAGGAGATCAAAGATGCAACGCACGACCGAACTTGATGCTCCGCAACGCCCGTCAACCCCTTCTTCGGAAACCTGGGCCCCAGCACGGTTCTTTGTCGCACTGCTTGGGCTGATCATTACCTTCGCCTTGCTCTGGTACGGGTTCGTCTTCCTGCGCGGCAACGACACGCCACAGTGGGTCAACGGCCTCGTCGCCATTTTATGGGGTGTCGGCGGTACTGCTGCGCTCTTTACGGTAGCGAATGTGCTGGCCGAGACGTTGCCGTTACGGTGGCAATCCCGCATCCAACCGTACATATTCGTGGGGCCTGCGGTTGTGCTTCTGGCCGCTTTCCTGTTAGTCCCAACCGTACTCACAGCCTGGCAAAGTCTCTTCGACGCCAGTTCCACCAACTTCGTGGGTGTAGATAACTACGTCACGGCTTTCACAGATCGCCAGATGCTGACGGCGTTCAGGAACAACGTGATATGGCTCCTCCTGGGGACATCCGCCTGCGTTGTGTTGGGCCTGGTGGTGGCTGTGCTCGCAGATCGCAGCAAGTTCGAGTCGATAGCCAAGGCGCTCATCTTCTTGCCGATGGCGATCTCGTTCGTGGGTGCGGGCGTTATCTGGCGCTTTATGTATGCCTACGCGCCGCCCGAACAGCCGCAGATCGGCGTCCTGAACGCAATTGTAGTTGGGCTGGGAGGACAGCCGCAATCCTGGACCACGCAGCAACCGTGGAACAATCTGTTCTTAATCGCGGTGTTGGTCTGGATACAGACGGGGTTTGCAATGGTGATCTTTTCGGCGGCGCTCAAGGGCGTGCCCGAGGACATGCTCGAAGCTGCCCGGCTGGACGGTGCGAATGAGTTCCAGATTTTCTTTAGGATCATCATCCCCTTCATCCAGGGTACAATCGTCACCGTCACTACCACAATCGCTATCTTTACGCTGAAGATTTTCGACGTGGTGATCGTAATGACGGGCGGCCAGTTCGGCACCGATGTGGTGGCAACCCAGTTCTACCGGCAGTTCTTTAGCAACCGCAACTTCGGGTACGGCTCGGCAATCGCAATGGTGCTGTTCCTCGCTGTACTGCCCGTGATGTTCTACAATCTGCGCCAGTTGCGCAAACAGGAGGGATTCTAATGGCCGTTGCACAGCCACGCGCAACAACCGCGCAAACCAGCCAGCCTCGTGTTGCCAGGGCGCGACCCAAGCGCGGTGGGACCATCGCGCTGAATGTGGTTCTAGGCCTGATCTGTCTTGTCTGGACAATACCCACCCTGGGTCTCCTCGTGTCGTCGTTCCGCACACGCGAAGACATTAGCACAACCGGCTGGTGGACAATCGTTCCCCACCCCGATTGGGTCAGCACAAGCCAGATACAGCTACAAACCGGCACCCCTCTGGACAAGCCATTGCAGGTAGCCGGAACTACGGTGACAGATGACCAGTTGCGGGCCGGTTATACCTTGCCGGATGGCAGTCAGGTCAAATGGGCCAACCGGCGCTCTCGCCTTGTAGATGTAGAGCAAAAGCAAGTAGTCTCTAACTCGAACTTTAACATCACGAATTACAAGAGCGTACTGACGGGCGACCAATACACGTACACGCTGCCTGATGGCACTGTCACCACAGAGCAAGGCGTCGGCCTGGGCGGGGCGTTCATTAATACAATCGTGGTGGCAGTACCGGCAACGTTAATCCCTATCTTGATGGCTGCATTCGCCGCTTATGCCTTCGCCTGGATGCGCTTCCCTGGCCGCCGACCGATGTTCGCCATGGTTGTTGCGCTACTCGTTGTGCCTCTCCAACTGGCGTTGATCCCGATCCTGCGCGGCTACACTGCCCTCGACATCAACGGCACGTTCCTGGCGTTGTGGCTGGCGCATACCGGCTTTGGCCTGTCGCTGGCGGTCTATCTGCTCTATAATTATATCAGCCAACTACCGCGCGACCTTTTCGAGTCGGCGTATATAGACGGGGCGTCTCCCTTCACCGTCTTCACGCGCCTTGTGTTGCCGCTTTCTGTGCCCGCGCTCGCCTCGTTCGCAATCTTCCAGTTCCTGTGGGTCTGGAATGACTACCTGGTGGCGTTGATCTTCCTGGGGGCGGAGCCTGGGCGGCAGGTGCTAACGATGCGCCTTGCAGGCATTGTGGGCAGTCGCGGGCAGGACTGGCATCTGCTGACGGCGGGTGCGTTTATCTCCATGGTCTTGCCGCTTACCGTGTTCTTCGCGCTCCAACGCTACTTTGTGCGCGGCTTGCTGGCAGGTTCCGTCAAGGGCTAGAGTTCTGGTGATTACCCACATTTGTGCCCCGGCGACTAAAGTCACGGGCAACGTTTACGAAGGCCGCATAGCAGACTATACAGGGTTACAGCACTAACTTAGTCGCCGCAGGGCGACTTTGTAACTGTTGATCGTGACTTTAGTCGCCGGGTGCTGTTCGTTAGCTGACATGTGGGTAATCACCAGTTAGGGTTCAAGGGTTGGGGATCAGGAGCCAGGGTTTTGAGAGTGCAGAACCCCAATATCTGCACACTGATGCTTACTACAGGAGGCTTGATATGGATGACGATTCTTACTTCCAGAAGCTGGATGAACTGGAAAGAACCTACGCCCCGGAGCAGTTGCCTACCGACGATCCGGAGCAACTCCGAGTGCGAGCCGAAGGGGACTCTACTGCCTCCGGTTTGACACTGAACGAGCCAGCCTCTGCCGCGCCCGTCGCAAGCGTGGGCAGTTCGCCTAGCGGGTCGTCCGCTCCACCCAATATCGGCCACGAGGACCATGGCGGCGCGCCCGGCGACCCTGAGACCCAGGCGCGCGACCCTCTCGATACGGAGTAGCCCGGCGCGTTCGCTCCCAAATCAAAGGAGAACAAGGGGCAACAAGGGGCAGGCGGAAACTCGGCGGCTTTG
>JBBSIK010000032.1:0-12355 GCA_038232115.1 Chloroflexia bacterium | reverse complement strand
GATGGACATGCCCGCCATCGAGCCGCTTTACCGCGCCCTCAGCCGCATGCTCAAGCCTGGTGGCCGCTTTGTGTTCTCTATCATGCACCCCTGCTTCAACGGCAACCGCGTGACGATGCTGGCCGAGCAGAGCGACTACGACGCACAGCCTACATACGCCATCAAGGTGTCCAACTACCTCAACCCAGGCGTGACCAGGGGCCTCGCCATCGCCAACCAGCCGGTTGAGCAATACTACTGGCACCGCCCGCTCAATTCCCTCTTCAACGCGGGGTTCGCGGCGGGCTTTGTGATGGACGCGCTGGAAGAACCGCCATTCACCCGCGACACCCCTCCCAAGGACTGCATAGACTGGGCCAACTTCGACATGCCTCCGGTGTTGTTTGCAAGGATGCGCCTGCCGCACGATATGAAATAGGAGCAACTTATGTACGACGGAGAAGGGTATATTTCCACAGACGATGGCCTGCGCCTCTATTTTCACGCAGTTGGCGATGGCCCGCAGAATGTAGTCGTGCCTGCTGGGTGCTGGCTTGACAGGGACTTTGATGCTATTGTTGAGGGCCGCACCCTCATTTTCTACGACGAGCGAGGTCGTGGCGGGTCGGACGCGATAACTGACACGTCACAACTTGCAGCGGGTTATGAAGAACGCGACCTGGAAGCGGCGAGGGCCTATTTTGGGCTGGAGAAGATGGCGCTCATTGGCTGGTCGGCCAACGGAGGCACGGTAGCCAATTATGCCATCAAGCACCCACAGCATGTAGAGCGCATGGTACTTATGTGCCCTGTTGCCCCATATGGTGACGCAGGATTCCGCTACAGGAACCCACCCGAGTCGCTTGAGAAGGCAGAGGCGCGCATGAATCCAGATGCTGTGCAACGATTGGAAGAGTTGCGCGCGCAAGGCATGGCCCACACGGACCCGGAGGGCTACTGCCGCGAAACTATCGAGGTGTATACTCCGCGTCAGATGGGCAACCCGGCAGCACTTGCACGCATGAAAAGCGACCCCTGCCGCTTCCCCAACGAGTGGATCGCCAATTTCATACAGTTCATTCAGCTTCAGCCCTCACCCGTCGCTTGGGACTGGCGACCGCAGCTTGCCACACTAAACGTACCCACGCTGGTAGTACATGGGTTGGAAGACCTCATTCTGCTTGAGACATCACGCGAATGGGCAGCCGTTTTGCCCGACGCGCGCCTGCTCACCATCGAAGGTTCCGGGCACTACCCGCACATGGAAGCACCGGAGGTGATCTTCCCTGCTGTGTCCTCTTTCCTCAATGGCACGTGGCCGGAGAATGCCGAGTGTATCCGCAAAGGATAGCATGCAGTTCACAGTGAGACATGGATAGACCTACCCCAGCGCCCAAACCAAAGCACCTCTGCCCAGAGTACGGCGAACAGTTCAGCGATAGGAGCGTGGCAGCGGCATATCGCTTCCGCCCGTCGTACCCCGACGAACTCTTCGAGATGCTGGTCAGTCTCGTCGGCACGCCCCGCTACGTGCTGGACGCGGGCTGCGGTACAGGACTGGTGGCCCGGCCCCTGGCGCGGTATGTTGACCGAATAGATGCCGTTGATATATCGGCGGCGATGATAGAGGAGGGCAAACGACTGCCGGGTGGAGAAAATCCGCGTATCAGGTGGCTATTGGGAGGCATGGAAGTCGCGCCTATTGAGCCTCCATACGCTTTAGTTACGGCAGGGGCCAGCCTGCACTGGATGGAGTGGGACGTGGTGCTGCCACTCTTCGCCCGCGGCCTCATGCCGGGCGCTTACCTGGCTATCGCTGACGTTAGCACGCTACCAAATCCCTGGGATGCCCAGGTCCAACAAGCGATAGATATACATTCCACGAACCGTGACTACCAACCGACGAAGCTGTTGGACGAACTACAGAGCCGAAGGCTGTTCAAGTTGGTCGGGCAGAGAAGCACTAACCCTTGCCCGTTTGTCCAGCCTATAGAGCACTACATCGAGTCGTTCCACGCCCGCAACGGCTTCTCCCGCCAGCGCATGACACTCGAAGCTGCTGCTGCCTTCGACGAAGAGGTACGCCGGGCTGTTACGCCACATGCTGAGAACGGCTTGCTGACGCTCCACACGAGAATCCACATTATCTGGGGCCATCCCCTCTCCCCGTCAGCCTAGATGGACACCCTACCCCTCGACCAAATCCTCCCAGGCGACAACCTCGAACAGCTGCGCCAACTCCCCAGCAGCAGCGTGGACCTCATCTTCGCCGACCCGCCCTACAACTTGCAGCTACAAAACGAGCTGCGCCGCCCCAACATGACTGTCGTGGACGCCGTGGACGATGAGTGGGACCAGTTCTCCGACTTCACGGCCTACGACAGCTATACCGAGCAGTGGCTGATCGAGTGCCGCCGCGTGCTGAAGGACACAGGGGCCATCTGGGTGATAGGCTCCTATCACAATATCTTCCGCGTGGGCAAGATAATGATGGACCTGGGGTACTGGGTACTCAACGACATCCTTTGGCTGAAAGTAAACCCTATGCCCAACTTCAGAGGCGTGCGCTTCACAAACGCCCACGAGACCCTCATCTGGGCCAAGAAGTCGCAGGGGCAAAAGCGGTACACCTTCAACTACGAGGCGATGAAGAACCTCAACGACGGCAAGCAGATGCGCTCCGACTGGGAAATCCCCCTCTGCACCGGGGCTGAACGCCTCAAGATAGACGGCGAGAAGGCCCACACCACCCAGAAGCCGGAAGCCCTGCTCTACCGCGTGATCCTCTCAACCTCCAATCCCGGCGACGTGGTGCTCGACCCCTTCTTCGGCACCGGCACCACCGGCGCTGTCGCCAAACGCCTCCACCGCCACTGGATCGGAATCGAGCGCGACCCCACCTACATCGAAGTAGCCCAGGCCCGCATAGACGCGGTAACACCGGCTATGTTCGACGAAGCCACGTTCAGCACCAGGAGTAAGCGCGCCGCACCCCGTATCCCCTTCGGCAACCTCATAGAAGCGGGTCTGCTCCAGCCAGGCGACACCCTGTATCTCGACAAGACCCGCGCCACAGCCACCTTGCAAGCCGACGGCACCCTCTGCTCAGGCGAGGCCACAGGCTCCATCCACAAACTGGGCGCGCACCTCCTCGACCTTCCCGCCCTCAACGGCTGGGAGCACTGGTACTACCGGGATGTAGACAGTGGCGAATTGGTGGTGATAGACCTGCTGAGGGAGAGGCTCCGTGAAGCTAATCTGAAACGTGAAACGTGATGCACTTCGCTAAACATGGATGCTGCTATCCACTGGACTCTCTTTAGCAAGCCCCGTCACGTTTCACGTTTCAGACCCATGTTTCACGTTTCAGATTAGTTTCACGCATTATGGGCCGCAAACAACGCCCTGTTCCCGTGCAGGTGTAGGCAGGCAACCTCGAAGCCGGCTTTGCTTAGCCATTGGAGGTGCTGTTCGAGGGTGGCTGGTAGGTCGCCACGCTCGTGGACGCCCTGGGTGTGCTCCTCGAAGGTGTGGCCCTCGAACATGGTTGTGTGGTGCAGGCGGTTCAGGCGAGTCCACAGCAGCTTGTAGACATCGAACAGACCGGGCGTATCTATGGCGATGCGGTCCAATAGTAGAAAGAGGCCATCCGGCGCGAGCACGCGATGGACGAAAGCAAAGGTGTCGCGCTTGTATGTGTCTTCTACGTTGTGGATAGTCTGGATACTGAAGGCCAGGCTGTACTTCGCTTGAGGCAACTGGAGATTGCCGATGTCGCGCAGATCGTGCATGGTTATGCTGTACTGCTCTCGGAAGTCGCGGAGCCGAGTGTGGGCAAGTTCCACCATTGCTTCTGAGAAATCAATGCCCAGGACCTGCGCGCTCGGTATCAGCCTGAAAAGCTCCTCCTCCACGATACCGGAGCCGATGCCCACGTCTATGATCGTGTCGCCCTGCTTGTACTCGGCCTGGAGTATGGAGAGCAAAATATCCAGCTGCTCGGCGCGCAACGGGTTGTGCAGCAGAGGGTCGGCGCTCCACGACGCCGCTGTTTGTGGGTCCCTGAAATCTTCCACTTGCTCTTCTCCTCTCTAATGAAATCGGCAGCCCTCAAGCTCGCCTCTATGCGCCTTAAAAGCATCCGGTATGCGGTAGCCGTGCCCTCGATGCAACGGCAGGGCCATCGCTTCTTCCTCGGTGAAGTAGCCATAGGTCAGCGTCTCATTCGTCAGCGCGAGTTCGCCGCCCGTCTGCTCGCATATGAACAACAGGTGGTACAGATGCACCGCATCAGGCGACCACGTGATGTGCGAGTCGTACACTCCAACTAGCCTACGAGCCTCCACGCGCAACCCAGTCTCCTCCCATGCTTCGCGCTCGGCCACGTGCGAGGGCGGCTCGCCTACATCAGCCAGTCCACCTGGCATGCACCACCGCGCGTTATCGGAGCGTTGCACCAGGAGCAATCTGCCCTCCGCATCGAACACGGCAGCATCCACGCCTACCATCGGCGAACGTATGCTCAGGTCGCCTCTGAACACGCGCTCGATCTCCTCAGCACCCCGCGTATCGGACCTACTCAACAGTTCAGCCGCCAGCGAGACGACCTTGTCGTAGCGCGCCTTGTCATATTCGCTCTCGCCCCAATGCAACCCGTTCACCCCGACGGCGCGCAACTCGTCGGCGATCTCCACCACCCTGCTGCCTACATCTTTTTCCATGCCGCCCCTTTCGTATTGCGTCTGGCAACCCGCGTTATGTTACCAAACTGAAGTGCTTATTGTCATTCCTCACTGCGTTCGGAATCGGGTGGGCGTCGTATACAGTTGGTCTTTCGCCGAGTAGGTCCCGCAAAGTAAGCAGAGTCGCATGCCACCCGATTCCTCACTGCGTTCGGAATGACAATATCTAATATAGCGGCCTATTAGTAACGCTGCTGCCCTAGACATCACCTATCACCCATCACCTAATGCTATAATGGCCCTACAAACAAACTCTGGAGACATTATATGCCCATCATCCTGGTGGCTACCACCAATCCCGGCAAGCTTGAAGAATACCGGCACTTGTTCAGCACCGTGCAGGACGCACAAATCGTATCGCCCAACGAAGCGGAGGTGTGGGTGGAGGTTGCCGAAACAGAGCCGACTATGGAGGGAAATGCCCTGTTAAAGGCACGTGCGCTATACGGCGCGATGCCGCAGGAGGCACGCGATGAAGGCTGGTGGGTCCTGGGCGATGACAGCGGGCTGGAGGTAGACGCTCTCGAGGGCGCGCCGGGCGTGCATAGCAACCGCTGGGCCGGTCCCAACACCAACGCCGCCGACCGCAACCGCCTCCTCCTCGAACGCCTCCACGACGTGCCCGACGAAGCCCGTACAGCCCGCTTCCGCACGGTAATAGCCCTTATAGACCCGCATGGGCGAGAGCAAATCGTGGAAGGCACAGTCGAGGGCCACATCGCCCGCGAGCCACGCGGCACAGGCGGCTTCGGCTACGACCCTGTCTTCGAGCTACCGGGCGGCAAGCGCATGGCCGAACTCTCTCCAGAGGAAAAGAACCGAATCAGCCACCGCGGTGTGGCCGGGAAGAAGACCATAGAGGTGCTTGAACATGAAACGTTATGAGGTGCAGAGTATGTCCGGCGTGATCAGCTACGAAACAGACTTGCGGCGTGTTGATTGGCAGGAGATGAAAGCGTCCATGGCGGCGGATAAGTTTGATAACGGGCGAACACCGGAACAATTGAGGGAGTCGTTCGAGAACAGCTACGCCTCAGTAGTTGCGTATGCTGACGGGCGTATCATCGGTACAGCGCGAGTCCTGTCAGATGGAATATGTAACGCCTATATTGTTGACGTTTGGACGCTCTCCCAACATCGCAAGCATGGGGTTGCAAGCACAATGATGCAAACGCTCGAACAAAAACTGGAAGGGCAACATGTGTACCTGTTCACAGATGACGCGGTCGAGTTCTACCGGAAACTTGGTTATGCGGAGGACGGTATAGGGCTGGGTAAGGTAGTGGGCAAATGGTTGCAGCCGGGCTAATGGTAAGTCGCCGCACCCGCGAAGTATATGACCGTTCTGCGCGCCAATACGCCACCCGCAATGCGAACATGCGCGAGGAGGTAGCTGAAACCGGCGCGCGTTTCATGCAAATGCTCAGGGAGCGACCGCGTGTGCTTGATCTGGGCTGTGGGACTGGACGCGACATGGCCTGGATGGAAAAGCAAGGCGCCTCCGTCATTGGAGCCGACCTGTCAGAGGGAATGCTCGCGGAAGCGCGCGGCATAGTACGGGGGCCGCTGGTGCAAGCCGATATGAGGCAGATACCTTTCGCGGACGCAAGTTTCGACGGCGTCTGGTGCATGGCTTCGATGCTGCACGTGCCCAGGGCCGATGCTCCCACGGCTCTGGGTGAGATAAGACGTGTGCTGGTGTCGGGCGGCGTGCTCTTGCTTGGTTTGCAGATGGGCGATGGCGAAACATGGGAAAAGAACCCCTATGGAGAGGGAGACCGCTTTTTCGCTCGCTACTCGGAGGAAGAAGCTATCAGGATGGTTACACAAGCAGACTTTATCAGGCCACTGGCGCTCGATCTCAGCACCCCACACCAGCGCTGGCTGCATGTACTCACATATTCTATGCGTGACACAGGATAATAATGATCCACGAGTTGACCGGGGAAAACCGCAAGAATGCACTCCCGCTATTGGAAGGGACAGAACCCAGCTATTACAACCTGGTTATGCGGGCGGTTATAGCGGGGAACAGCCCTGGAAATATCTGGGCCGATAGCGACACTAAACCCACCTCGGCGCTGATGCGGGACGTTGGGCACTGCTACTACCTGGCGGGCGACCCCAACAACACAGCCTTCGCCCACGACCTACAGAGGCACATCGCCGAGCAGATAGCTCCGCAAGCCGTAGCAAAAGGTAGGGACGTTTTCAAGCTGCACTATACTTCCTCTAGCTGGGAAGCCCGGTTCGAGCAGGTGTTCTTGAACACGGTCTCCAAGAAGCGGTCTCGTTCGCTGTTCATACTTGAGCAGCCTGTAATCACGGACTGGAGAAACAGGCTCTCCCCATCCGCCCGCATACAACAGATAGATGCTGAACTGCTCCGGCACCCGCCATGCAACGCGCAACCCGTGATAGAGGAGGTCACGGCTATGTGGGGGTCGGTGGGCGACTTCCTGGGCAAAGGCTTTGGCTTCTGCCTTCTATACGAGGACCGGATAGTCTGCTGGTGTACGGCTGAATACGGCAGCAGCAAAGGCGTAGGAGTGGGTATAGAGACCCATGCGGAATACTACAACCGAGGCTTTGCCACCCTTACTGCCGCCGCTTTCGTGGAATACTGCGCCGCCCGCGACCTGACCACTTTCTGGGACGCATGGTCCGACAACCTGCCGTCGCTCGCCGTAGCCGAAAAGGTGGGCTTCAAAAAACAAGCCGGATACACAATACGGTACTGCAAGTTCGCATAAAGGGGCACAACGTGGCGAATGATCGGTGATGTGGCTTTCTCGCCCCTGGCCGGATTCTTGCAGTAGGTCCAACGCGGGTGGCGGGATGTGCATAACCAACGGGCAGCACGGGACTTTGGGTAAAATCACGCCATGCTGAACACAGTGCCGCTGGACGCAATAGACTTGGACGATTTCCCGCAGATAAGCGTCAGAGAGGAAGAAGCGATGGCCCTTGACGACCATATAATAGAGCGCAGGCTGACCAGGTCGCGCCTGGCAGGGGCCGAGTTGAGCCACTCACGGGCCAACAACGTGGACGCCGCCAAGCGCCTTGCCAACAGCGACATGTATGTGACGTTCGGCATCAGAAGTGTAATCGAATTCGTGCAGTCCAGGCACGTCGAGCCGCAGGAAGTCCTTAAAATGATCGCGGACATCACCAAGTGTTCGCAAGACCTGGACTACACTGAGGGCCGGGGCTACATCTCACCATCCTCCACAATCAAGGGCCTCAAGGCGATGGCGGGCGCTATCAAGCGCGTGGCCCGCGAGCAAGGCACCGTGGTGTTCGCCACAGGCCACCCCGGCTCGATGATTGACTGCTACACCGAGCTTGCCGAGCTATTCCGTGAGCTTGGCGGCCAGGTAATGGACCTCGCCAAAGGCCAGATAGTGCAGCAATTTGAAGACCGCGACCATGTGCATGTGGCCGACTCGGTCAACAGCATCTCTTTCTTATCCGACACCTGCGCCGCTCTCCACTCGCACGATTCCCGCGCTATGGAGATTATGCTCGACGATGCGAAGAAGATGCCCGACCTCGTAATCGCTGACCACGGCTTCGCGGGCGAGGCGATCAACAGGGGCATACCCACCGTAGCCGTCATGGACACGAACGACCCCGGCATGGCCGTGGCCAAGCAGCTAGGCGCAAACGTCATAATCGTCCCCATGAACGACAACCGCCCCAACGTAGTGACCCGGGAGGCCGCCGAACTGGTCAAGCAGATGGTGCTCGAGAGCGTAAGACGGTGAAGTGATTTCAGATCTCGGATTGCTCCTACCGTACTCTCATAAAGCCACAGCTCCCTTTCATACAGCCGAAGTAGGCCATTCTCACTAACTCCGGCACAAACCCACCCCCTCATGCCATTATCCTTATCTTCGCCGCTGCATTCCCATCTACTGTGGCACGATTTTCATTATCTCCGATATATTAGAACGAATTTTCTCTTTTTGTGCGCAAAACTATTGACAAAATAGAACTAATTTGCTATAATATGACTGTTGGTAACCCCAGACTTGCACTGCTGAGTGAGTCCCAGGCCAACCGGCAAGAGACGAGTTTAGAGCTTTGATGAAGAGATTTGAGAGCTTAGGAGGAACGAGTAGTGAGTGCTAAGAGAGTAGAGCAAGAAGAGTTTGTGACGGAAGTTCCGGCTGAAGTGGCGGGCGTAGCCATCATGCAGGCATCGCAGCTTGGCGATGCCCCCGGTCAGGCGGAACCCCAGGAGACTGCAAAGAAAGCCACCCCCGACAAGGCGCAGGCAAACAAGACATTTGATCCCACCCAGTACCTCAGCAAGTTCGACAACCGCGATTACCTGGAGGTAAAGTGGCGGCTCCTCTGGCTCCGTACCGAGCACCCCGACGCCCGTATGGCCACCGAGATCGTGCAGCACAATGAGGAAGGCGGCTTCGCCCTCTTCCGTGCTGAAGTCGAAGTTCCAGGTGGCGGTAAGGCGACCGGCTGGGGCTCCGAGACGGTGCGCGACTTCCACGACTACATAGAGGCAGCCGAAACTAAGGCGCTGGGCCGCGCGCTCGCAGCCCTCGGTTATGGCACACAATTCTGCCAGGACTTTGACTTCTCGACGAATGCCCGCCCCGGCGCTGCACAGGTGGTTGACGCTCCCGTCAGCTTGAGCGACCGCCGCAGCAACGTCGCTCATAGCAGCAATGGCAGTAGCAAGGCCAGCAGCTTCAACAGCGGCGGCTTCAAGGTGGCAGCCGTAAACGATGGTGGCCGCATGCCCGCCGAGGTAGACGACTTCGACCGGCTGCCGAGTGCCGAGGTAGCGCCCAGTGGTTCGGCGGCCACTGAAAAGCAGATCAAAGCGATCTATGCCATAGGACGCGCCAGCAAGCGCCTGAGCGAGAGCCAGGTAGACGATCGCTGCACGGAGATATTCGGCGTGCGCCCCACCGAGCTGACCAAGTCCGAAGCCTCTCAGTTGATCGACCTGCTCAAGGGAGACGCGGCGGCGTAGGAGTGACGAGTGGTGAGTGAAAAGTGAAACGTGATGCGACTTGTGGAAGATTGCGCCTCCATGTGCAGTATCCGCGTTTGGTGAACTGCATCACGTTTCACTTTTGAGAACCACGTTTCAGGAGCGACCATGACAGACGAAATGTACACTACAAAGCAGGCGGCCATCTACCTGGGATTGACGGAAGCTGACGTGCGGCTGGCAGTCCGTGAGGGCAAATTGAGGGCGTGGACGATGCCCATGAGCCGAGGCCTGCTGGTGCGGCGCGGCGACCTGATGCGGCTGCGGGAGCCTGGCGCTCGTGCTTCCCTTACCCATCAGCTACCCCTCTTCTCCGCCGATACGTTCGATACCCGCCGGAAGAAGCAGGCAAACCAGGCAAAGACGGAGCACGATGAGGTGGCGTGATTTGGATTTGGGGTTTTAGATATTGGATTGAACAGAAAAGAGAAGGTCGCCATGCGCAGAGTGCTTGTGCTTAGGGCCTTCTCTTTTTGCTGGGTGAGATATTGCCTGGATTCAGGATCCATAGTGGACGTTTAGTACATTAGTCCCACAATTGGCCCGCAACTATTGCTCACTACGCCCTCATCATGTAAGATGCATATATCGAGAAGCATTCCCAATATGACCGGTTGTGACGAGGTATAAGTATGAGGAAAAGTTTTAGCGAGCTTCTAGCCGAGAAACGCGGTGACAAAGGTAACAAGAGCGATAGTGAGCTGCAAGAAGCTGTGCAGCGCGGTGTCGTGGCATCTGAAGCCGGAGATAAGCAGGCGGCGCACGCTATCTTTCAGCAGGTGACAGCTAACTATCCCGACGCCCTGGAAGCATGGGTGTGGCTCGGTTGGACCAGCCCCAGCGTAGACGGTGCGGAAGCGGCGTTCATCCAGGTAAAGAGGATAGATCCCGCCAACGAAGAAGCCGCTCTCGGTCTGCGTTGGGTGTCATCGCAGCGCGAGAGCGAGCCGGAGTCTGGCATGCAGGCTGCTCAGGAAGCGCAAGCGGCCCAGCAATATACACCGCAAATACAGCCTCTTGCTCCTCAGCAGCCGCATACTAACGAGCAATATGCGCAGAATCACTCGTTACCCGATCTGACGCCGAGAAAGTCTATGGGTCCCGATGTAGACGGTATGATGCAGGAGGGTATCGAGGCTGTGCGCGCGGGCAACAAGACCAGGGCCTACGGGATATTCGAGAGGCTCGCCTCCATACAGTCGTCCAACGCCGATGTGTGGGTATGGATGGGCGGCACAAGCCCGAACATGGACGAGGCAGAGCAAGCGTTCAGGCGCGCATATGATCTGGACCGCAACAACGAGAAAGCGATCCTGGGTCTGCGCTGGGCGGCCCTCCGCAGGCAAACGATGCAGCCCGCCAGCGCAATGGGCTCTGTTTCCTCTACAGGCAACACGGATGATACACCAACGCCCGCCTATATGGGTGCGACCGCAGGCAATTCCGGGCCGCGCAAAGAAGGTGCGCTCTCCAAGTTCTTCAAGCGGTTCACCGGCTCCAAGACATCCACATAAGGACACGCGCTGAGCAGAAGGATCGAAGCGCGGCGCTGTCCCTGGACGTGCCGCGCTTTTGTTTCGTTGCAAAAGGGTGGGCGCACAGTTATAATTACGGACAGCAAGAAGAGTTAATTATCAGGATCACATAAACTGGAGGCAGTGAACTGGAAGCAAACGAACTCGCAAAACAAGTCGTGGAGATCGCTTCTGACCGCAAAGCGGAAGATATAGTAATGTTGGATATAAGCAAAGTTTCTATCATAGCCGACTACTTTGTTATATGCACAGGCACAAGCGACCGTCATGTGCGCGCTATCGCCAGGGAAGTAGATGAAAAGCTAGGCCACGAGCGGGTCAACCCGGTCAATATAGAAGGTATGAGCGACGCAAAATGGGTGCTAATGGACTACGGCTCTGTCCTGGTGCATATATTCGACGCCACGACCCGCGAGTTCTATCGCCTTGAGCAACTTTGGGCCGAAGCACAGCCTGTGCTGGTCGTGCAGTAGGAACGCGAAGTAGAAAGTTCCGCGTCGAAAGGTGAAAGAGTCTCTACTCGAACTTGGAACTTTCGACGCGGAACTCTGTGAGGGACATACCATGCAGGTAAAGACTGAACATGGCACGCTGAAACTCGGCAACAACGGCCGCCCGGCCATTAGTCTGGCTATCTCGCCACAGTCTCGCACCAGCCACCTTGTGACCGGCCTGATAATTGGCGCGGCCCTGGGTTTCGTTGTCGGTTCAGTAGCCACCTTGCTGGTAGGCGAAAAGAGCCTCCTGTTCGCACAGCACATGTGGAACCGCCTTACAGGTGTGAACGAAAATGGAGAGCAAGTCCATTTCGAACTGCTGTTGCAGTAGGTCTGAAACGTGATACGGCTTGGTTCCTTAAGCCGTATCACGTTTCACGTTTCAGACTTACTCGTCAAAATCCGAGTCGTCGCCACCGCCCGCGCCCATAGCCAGCGCCTCGGGGTCTAAGTCTTCCATTACCTTCTCAGGGTCTTCGCCGGATTCTATGCGTGCCAGTGCCTGATCGAATTCGGGGCCCATGTCGAGGTCCTCTCCCAGGCTTTCTTTCATCCGGCGCGCCCAGCGTGCCACCG
>JBBSIK010000031.1:0-12371 GCA_038232115.1 Chloroflexia bacterium | reverse complement strand
GGTTGCCTTGCCAAGAGGGGCCGTTCCATTGCTAGCAATCTCACCCGCTTCGGTCTCAGCGTCAGACTGCGTGCGTGGGTCGGGAGCCGTAGTAGAGGACCCTGCATCGCTCTGTGGTATGCTTGCTTCGCCTGCGTCTATAAGACCGAGATCGGTATCAGCAGCCTGGACAGTAGCTTCGTCGGCAACAGGCTCAGGAGGCGTTTCCATGGAAAGGTCTGCGTGTTCATACATCGGCGCCGCTTCGGTGTCCAGGACAGGCGCGCCACCTTCGTGCGGTTCGGCCACTTCGGAAGCGTAACCGGCACTCAACCCGGAATCCGGCTGTGAATCAGAGGCGCTCATATTTTGCTCTGGCAGCAAAGCAGCGGGATCCGCCTGACTGTCAGGCGTAGCGATCACCCCGCTCTCCTGGGACTCCAACCCATCCCACGAACTCTTTTCCGAGGCACCTACGTCCCCATTATTCTGACTTATGCGACGAAGTCTGTTCATAGTGTCTCCCAGTGTTCCTAGCGTGCGCTATGCGTGATGCCTCAGCTACGAGCCGGCGCGTGGTAGACGAAACGTACTTCGCCTACACGTATCTGATCGTTGTCCAACAGGGGCTGTTCGGTTATCCTGGCGCTATTTACGTAAGTGCCTGTATTTGACCCTCTATCCAGTATCGTAAAGCCATCATCGTGCCGTCGTAACTCAGCATGAACTGGAGATACCGTGGACAGGCCACGGAATGTGGTATCAATCACTATATCATTGTTCGGTGCGCTGCCTATTGTTACGCGGGGCCTCGAAAGCACATATTCAAGCTGCTCGTCAGTCCGACCCAGCGTCTCCAGGTAAGGAGTGTGCTCGTCAATGGGATCGTTGGCTATACCGGCAGCCATACCCGCACGCGCCTGCTTGAGGTCTTGCCCACATTCATGGCAGAAGTTCTCGTCCATGCTGTTGAGCGCCCCGCAGTTGGGACACTCGACCTGTCCTGGCGGCGACACCGAGGGGACTGCTACTGACGCAAGACCTGCTGCCACCACAGGCGCAATATCCGCCTCAGTTAAGCCCATGTACGGAGCTACGCCTGGTTTACCGCCTGTCTCGGTCGTGAATGTAGCAGGCGTAGCCACAGCTGAACTTCGCGTGCTCGGGGGCAACATCGAAGCTGTAGTTACGGCGGCCTGAGCAGTACGACCCTTCATGAGAGCAAAGGCACCAACTGCCAGCGCCACCAGGGCCAACGGGATCAAGAGCCACCATGGGAAGCCGTCAGAGGCAACTTGCAGGGGTGCAGTAGTCACAGACTGGCCGTTGGCGGGGGGAGCAGCTTGACTACCGCCGTTACCCGGCTGAACGTTGCTGCCGGGGTTTGCCGGGACGACCTGGCTGCTCTGTGGCACAGGCGGCAAAGGCACCTGGCCTGTGGACTTGGGAGGTGGAGCAACAGAGGCAGTGCCCACCGGGCCAGGTGCCGTTTTGCCCGCACCGGTTGTTGATACGGCGGTTGCCTGCTGAAATAGCAGGCCATCCTCCCCTGCCGCCGAAACCCGGATCGCAGATGAGGAAAGACCTATTGCCAGCGCGACCAGGGGAAGGAGGCATAAAACCAAAACCGCCGGTACCGCCGCACGGTGCTGCTCGCCATGCCTGTTTTGATGCCCCGTACCGTATCTAAGATGCTTCAAAAGAGCGAAGCCCCTCCCATAGTTTTGTTGGTCAAGCCCGGAGGTTATTATAGCAACTTTTCACGACTTCAGGTTTTAAGTTTTGGATTGCCTCATGCTCAACAAAACCAAAGCTAAAATCCAAAATCGCCTCAGCTTCCCAGAATGAAGTTGAGCAGGACCTTGCCGATGCGTACCTTGTCGCCATTACGCAGGCGGGTAGGTACACCGGCAGGCAGGCGGCGGTCGTTAAGGAAACTGCCGTTAGCGCTGCCCAGGTCTTCCACGAAGTAACCACCGGCGTCGGATATGATACGGGCATGCTGGCGCGAAACGTAGGCAGCGGGATCGTTATACGTCAGATCGAGGTGAGGGAATATCTGGCGCGAAAGGCTGCGGCGGCCAATGTTGAACGGGTTCTCCAAGATGCGGCGCTCCCACAGCACACCATTTGGTCCTAGCACCTGCAACCGTCCCGCCGGACGCCCCGCCAGCGAAGCTCCACACCGGCCACAGAAGTGCGCCTTACCCTGGTTGGACGCGCCACACACCATGCAAAGATGGGCCGCCTCATCGTTGGTTTCCTGCCCGCTTATGGTACCGGGTGCTGGCTGCCCTACAGGGTAGCCACTATGGGGAGCTGCCGTTGCCGAGCCTATATCGGCCTGAGACCCTTTGTGGGCGGGCGCTCCCGATGAGGGCACGGCGCTGGCTGCGACCATAGTAGGCTGCTGCGGTCGCGATGAAGCAAGGGTAGGGATGGCCGGGGTGGTAGGCTCCTCCGACTGCGGGGCAACGAACGGCACGCCCAGGCAGCGCCTCAATTCAGCTTCCATCTCCCTGGCAGTCTGCGGCCTCGCATTCATGTCCCGCGACATCGCCTTGATGATGAGCTGCTCGGTAGGCATCATGACCTTCGGGTTAAAATCGCGCAGGCTCGTGGGGGTGGTAGCGGGGGTGGGCGGACGACCGGTAAGCAGGTGGTAAATTGTTGCAGCAAGCGAATACATATCGGAGCGAGCATCAGTCTGCCCCTTGCCGAACTGCTCAAAAGGCGCGTAGGCCGCCGTGCCCATAGACATAGTGTCGCGGCGCTTACCTTCTTTGTAGGTGCGGGCTATACCGAAGTCAATGAGTTTAGCCTGCGCGTTTGGCATAATCATGATATTGGCAGGCTTCACGTCGCGGAAGATGATCGGCGGATCCTGTCGGTGCAGGAATTGCAGAACCTCACACACCTGTATGCCATACTTCAAAGCCTCGGCCTCGTCCATCGGCTGCCCGTGGAGACGGTCGATCTTCTTCTCCAGCGATTCGCCTGGTATTAGTTCCATCACCAGGTAAGGGCGTCCGCCCTCCGTGAAGAAGTCAGTCACGTGGGGGAGGTTGCGATGATCGAGGTCGCTCAATATCTGGGCTTCGCGGCGAAAGGCCTCAAGCAGTTGCCTGCGCTCCTCACGCTCGCGGGCGCGCTCATCTTCCCCACCCGATCCCGGACTGGCCTGGGTGGAAGATTCAAGGTCCGTGCGCATCTCCTTGATGGCGACGTGCGCGCTATTGTACTTTACATCCTCGGCTTTATACACCGCGCCCATACCGCCACCGCCAATAACCCTTAGAATGCGATAGCGACCGCGTAGCATGTAGCCAATCGGTAGGAACTCGTACATACGCACATTATAGGTGCAGCATCCACGGCTGTCAACGATTTTGTATAGGAAAGGAGTCCTACTTCCGGCAAGTAGTTAGGGGTCGGGGGCTAGGGGCTAGCAGTTATGAATTTTGAATTTTTGAGTTAGCTGGAGGAACCATGTAATAACCCTTGCGCATAATTCGTGTTTTTGCGTCTTTGCGTTTCCTCTCCTACCGGCCTCTAGCCTCATGTGACCTTTCAGCGCCGCGTTGCGTATCTATAGTGAGTAGCGCGTCACCGTCGCAGGAAGCGGATTGCAGGCGGAGGCGCGCTATTGTCGCTCGTGCGGGTAGGGACTATACTGTTGAAGTGCGGTAAAGACTGCTGCATAATCTTTGTGCGACAGTTGCCCCGGCATCTGAAACCGTGAAGACAGTCTCGTTCCGCTTCTGCGGCCCTGAACGTGTATTGGCGTGTACTGGATTGAGCTTTACGCTCGACTGGAAAGAATTAGCAAATGAGTATTCCTAATATAAACAGAACAAGACCTGCACAGACAAAGTCTGCACAGCCACCGCAAAACAGGCGACCAATGTCCAGATTGTGGTGGGTACTTGGTACAATCCTGCTTGCCCTTATCATAATTCCCTCTATCCTCGCGGAGATGATTACCGACTGGCAGTGGTTTGGGAGCCAGGGGCTGGCCGACGTATACACCACGCGCCTCTCGCTTAGCCTGGGCGTGTTCGCGGCGGGCACCGTCATAGCTGCCCTGTTTCTATGGGCAAACTGGTCCGTTGCGGCGCGCATCGTGCAGCCAAAGGTGATCTATACGGGCCAGAAGGAACCGATCTCGAAGAGACTGGTGCACGCAGTCGTAATTGTGGCGGCGCTCGTCGTTGGCCTGTTCATGGGCCTTGCGGCCTCTGGCGAGTGGCCGACGATACTGCTCTACCTGCACAGCGTACCCTTTGGGAAGACCGACCCTCTCTTCAACAACGACATCGGCTTTTACGTGTTCGGCCTGCCCTTCTTCGAGTTCATTCGCGGCTGGGTACTGAGTCTTCTCGTGCTGACGGCCATTGGCGCGGCTGCTATCTACCTCATAGGTGTATTGCCCCAACTCGGCAGGCAGCTAGGCGAACTGCCCACGCAAACCAATCTTCCAAACGGGCGGCGCACGACCCCCAGCTTTAATTTTACCCTCGACGGTCGCACGGGCGCACATCTGAGCATCCTCGGCGCAGTCTTCCTGCTTGTTGTCGCGGCGGGCTACTGGCTCGACCGTTTCGATCTGCTCTACGCCTCTCATCCGGTGGCCCACGGCGCGGGCTACACCGATGTAAACGCCAAGCTGCCTTCGCTGTATATCATGAGCGGTGTGGCGGTGCTCATGGCGGTGCTCTTGCTGGTGAACTTACGTATAAGGACGTGGCGGCTGCTCCTGGGCGCTGTTGGTCTGTGGCTGCTCGCGCTGGTGCTGGTGGGAGGCGCTTATCCCTTCTTCGTGCAGCAATTCGTCGTCAAGCCAAGCGAGTTCGATAAAGAGCAGCCCTACATCAAGAATAATATAGCGGCTACACGAATCGCGTTCGGGCTGGACAAGTTCCATGAGCGCGAGGTGCCCGCCGTGGACACAGTTACGCAGGCGCAGGTCGCCGCCAATCAGAGCACTGTCGACAACATTCGACTGTGGGACTATCGCCCTATACTCGATACCTATTCGCAGTTGCAGGAAATACGCTCGTACTATTCGTTCGGGCAGGTGGACATAGACCGCTACACGATTGGCGGGCAAGAACGACAGGTGATGCTCTCGGCCCGTGAACTGAACTCGGACCAGCTGGACGAGCAGGTACGCACATGGCAGAACCAGCGCCTCGCCTACACTCACGGCTACGGCGCTGTGGTATCGCCCGTCAACGAGATCGAAGGCGAAGGTTTACCCAAGCTGCTGGTGAAGAATATTCCGCCGACGACTGACGTACCGGAGCTAAAGATCACAAGGCCCGAAATCTACTACGGGGAACAGACCAGCAACTATGTGTTCGTGAACAGCGCCACCAAGGAGTTCGACTATCCTCTGGGCAACGACAATCAATACACGAGCTACAGCGGCAAGGGTGGCGTGGGCCTGGGCGACTTCTTCACAAAGCTGCTTTTCGCGGTACGCTTCGGCGACGGCAACGTGATGCTCAGCGATGCGATCACTCCCCAGACGCGGGTGTTGTTCCACCGCAACATACAAGACGCCGTCCGGCATCTAGCTCCTTTCCTTCAGTACGACCGCGACCCTTACCTTGTGATCGTTGATGGCAAGTTCTACTGGATACAAGACGCATACACAACCAGTGATCGCTACCCCTACTCAACGCCCTACAATGGCGACTTCAACTACATCCGCAACTCGGTCAAGGTAGTCATTGATGCCTATGAAGGCACAGCTACCTACTATGTGGCCGACAACAGTGACCCACTGGTGCAGGCTTATCGGGGTATATTCCCGCAGCTATTCAAGGACATCTCCCAGATGCCGGCAGGCATACGGAGTCACGTGCGCTACCCCGAGACCCTGATGAACATCCAGGCGCAGATATTCGCAACCTTCCACATGACCGACCCGCGAGTCTTCTACACCAGGGAAGACGTATGGAACGTACCCTTCGGCACCCAGAGCGCGAACTCGATACCCCTTGAGGCGTACTACGTCAATATGCAGCTACCGGGCGAGACCAAACAGAACTTTATGCTGATACTGCCCTTCACGCCCAACACGAAGGACAATATGATCGCCTGGATGGCGGCCAAGAGCGACGGGGCAGATTACGGCACGGTTGACGTGATCCGCTACCCCAAGCAGCAACTCGTATATGGCCCTAAGCAGATAGAGGCCCGCATAGACCAGGATCCGCTGATTTCACAACAGCTTACCCTGTGGAGCCAGAGCGGTTCCAAAGTGATACGTGGCAACCTGCTGATCGTGCCTATCTCTAATTCTGTACTTTATGTCGAGCCACTTTTCCTGCAAGCCACATCGAGCAGCTTCCCAGAACTCAAGAGGGTAATCGCGGCCACCGGAGGTAGGGTCGGCATCGGCAGCGACCTGAGCGAGGCACTTGACGTGGCGTTCAATTTGGCGCCGGGGCAGGTGATTGGCGCGGGCGCGGGTGGCACCAACCCCGCGCCAGGAGCCACTCCAGGACCCAGGACCACACCGCAGCCAGGGCCCTCCACAGGCACTCCGGCGCAACTCACGCAGTCGGCCCGCGATCATTATGACCGCGCACAGGCGGCGCTCAAGCAAAGTGATTGGGCCACCTATGGCCGCGAGATAGACGGGATGAAATCGGACCTTGATGCGCTCGCCGCACAACTGGGCATTCTGACGCCCGTAGTGCCCACTAGCATTGTGCCCACGCCAACGCCTTAGGTAAAACGTGAAACGTGAAGGGTATCGCGTATTGCGTAACCCTTCTAAATCTTTGCGCGTCCTTTGCGTTCTTTGCGTCTTTGGGTTTCCGTCTCTTCTATATCGTCCCGCGAAACCGACTTTGCATCAGTCCTGCCGGATAGCTTAGGCTCGGCGGTCACTGGCTAGTCTCGAAGTAGCGAGCGCCCACACACCCTCAACCGCCGTTACCAAAAGCCTGGTGAGCGCCGCCACTACGATACCTACAGGTACCGGTATGCCCAAAAGGGTGTTGAGCAGATAAACCAATACCCCTTCTCGTATAACCAGCCCCTGGGGTACCAGTAGCCCAAGCGCACCGCTCAGCACACTTGCCACGAACAGACCTATGACGGCGGGTATCAGATTAATGTATTCGCTATCGGTCACGCTCATCAGCAAAAGGGCAGCGACTAAGCCGTACATAACCCAGTTTGCCCAGCACCCAAGAAGAGCGCGCGCTGCGTCCCCAAGCGCCAGCTGCATAGATATAGGCTCACGCCCACTTAGCTTCAGGGCTTTGTTTGCTCCCCACATGGCAAGAGATGGACTCACCAGCAAAGCTGCGGATAATCCAACTCCGAGCAAGAGCAGATATGGGGCATAGCCGCTCCAACGTGGCACAGTCGCCATGCCCAACAGAGCTACCGCCATTGCGCTGCCGGTGAGCAGCACCGTCTCCACAATCGTGCTTGCACCAGTGACAGCTTTGCGCACGCCTTCGCGCTCGGCTAGATAGGTGCGTCCCAGTACGAACCACCATTGCCCTGGTAGATAGCGCGCCAGCCCTGAAAGGAAATAGATCCGTGCTGCACGGCCCCAGGGCAGGGGGTACCCCCAGGCACGGACTATACGCCACCACGGATAGACCACCGGTATCCCTCGGCCCAGCGCCACAATTGCCGCCAGCGCCAGGTACTGTGGCGCTACTCTCCACTCGTAGCTCCTGAGAGCGCCAGCCTGACTCAAGAGAGCAAAGATGAAGACGCCAATGACCAATACACTCAAAACCAGCCTGGCAACTCGCAGGACACCAGGCAAAACAAGCCATCGGCGTATCATGGTCGAGCCGCGGGCTTGTCTAGAGATTGGCTGTTGAGGTTCCACGTTTTGTGCGTATCTTGCATCTGCTGCATGTGCCGCATGTGCTTCATCCGTCTATATATGTCGGGCCGATCATATCCTCCTCCGTAAGTTACGCTGGGGAACAGGGTGTTATATCGCCCTACTTAGTATAAGCCATAAGAGTTTGGCAATCTCCCATATGATGTGCCTTACAACCTCGATTGACAACGATAAAAGGCAAGCCCCCGGATATAGAGGAGCTTGCCTTTTATTCTACTGAGCTACCAGAGCGATTTATTCGGACCTAAGGCTGTTGCATCGAGAGCGCCAGCATCTTCGATAGCTGGGCACGGGTAGCACTGTCGCCAGGGCGGAATGATCCATCACCAAAGCCGGAAACAATCCTATGTGCCACGGAGGTCTCTATATAGTCAAAAAAGGTTGAGCCCATCGGTACGTCATTGAAGGTTTCGGTTCGCGGCGCAACAATAGGCCAGTGTTTAGAGAGCACGATTATCTTCGCAATCTGGCCGCGTGTTACATCTGCCCCCGGACGGAAGTAGGCGCCAGGACAATCCTCCCCTGGCCCACCACAGGCATATCCACCTAGAAGGCCGTTCGCATAGGCGGTCTCTACGAATTGGTAGAAAGGCGAGTCGGCAGGCACATCCGCAAAGTGCGGGTTAGCGGGTGAGAACACTGCTAAGCCACTAGCCAGGACAGCCATCTTGGAAAACTGCTGCCTGGTGGTGGTTACGTTGGGCCTGAACGTCCCATCTGCATAGCCACCTATCACACCGCGGGAGGCCAGATATTCGACGT
Organism: Chloroflexia bacterium; assembly: GCA_038232115.1. Classification (GTDB taxonomy): domain Bacteria; phylum Chloroflexota; class Chloroflexia; order QHBQ01; family JADMIH01; genus JADMIH01. The sequence goes on along the minus strand of JBBSIK010000031.1, from coordinate 3,745 downwards.
AGCTGTAGGACCAGGCGTTATAAGGCACGTCAGTGAAGTGGGTCCACTCCAGATAAACAGGATCAGCGCCGATGGCTACGGGCACATCGCCCGACCTATCCGGCTGCGTATTTATTTCGTCTCCCGTTATGCCCACAACTCTGACCAGATTCGGAGCCTTTGCTGCGGGGATGCGAAGGGTTTGTGTGCTGTTGTTCTTGCTCCAGACGACCCAGATGGGCCTGCCGCCGGACTGCATTTGGAATTTATATCCTTCCAGATTGGAATTCAGCCCATCGTCTGCGGTAAGCGGCCCTGTGTATGCTCCACTTCCGATCTCTGAGGCGAAGGTACGCATGGCATAATAGGAGCGTTTGGGAGAGTTATCTAGTCGAGTAAGCCCAAAGCCTAAGAACAGCTCCTGGGTCGGCTCATTGTCTGTGTAGTCCTGGTTAAGATACCAGATGGTGGCTATCAGGCCACTGGCCGCTGCATAAGTGTTAGTCTGCACAACGTCACGGGCTTGCGTCTCTTCACTAGAATTAAATTTCGGTTCGCTGGTCCATCCCGTTTCAGTGCAAAGCAGTGGCAGATCTGCCCCGTTCCGCCTCATGTCATCACGAATCACTTTGGCCTTCGCGGCAATAGTAGTCCACCCATGGGCGTTTGCCTTGTAATAGTGGAAGGCCACAGCATCCAGATAGTTTGCACCACCGGCGGCCAGCACGCCATCAAGGAAGGTGGGCGCAAAAGGCCCCCCCTGATCAAACCAAAAGTCGTAAGCCAGCCCACCCAGTATTATCAGGGCTTTCGGGTCTATGGCTTTAACTGCCGGATAAATGGAAGAGAGCATACGAACGTACTCTTGTGGATGCAGGCCCCAGCCCTGCTGCATACCTACTCCGCCTGCGCCATCTGGTTCATTGAAGAGTTCCCAGTAATGCACATTGTAAGGGGGGCCACTGTACCGGGCCACCGCAGCTGTCATGAAGTTGGTGAAGTCACTGTAGTTAGCCTCATTGATAGGCCCCGTGAAGTACGGACACGCCCAGGCCGGACAGTTCTTTATCGTAGCTAGTGAGGACATGTTGTTTTTGGCTATACGCAAGAAGAGTGCGTCTGTCTCACCCCAGTTATAGCTGTTGGGTGCAGGCTCTATAGCTGACCAGTCAACGTCCATGCGTAGTACTCCGACTCCAGTTTTTCCGGCGAGGGATGCACCTGTATCGTTCAGAGTAAGAGCCTCCAAACCAACCCTGGGCATGGTGCTAATGCTGCTGGTACTGTCGGGGCTTGCGGCATTTGGAGCACTTTTGTTCCTGGTGGGCGCTGCCAACGCCGGCGCTGAGAGTCCCAGGCAGACGAGGAGGCAGAGTGCCACCGAGGCCAACCGATTGTGCAGAGTAACAACATAACGCAACTTCATTCGCTAATCCTTTCAAATTTACAATAAAATATTATCTTGCCTCAGGACATATGCCAGGACGTAAGTTTTCTTATCCACATCATTATACCAAATGGGAAGGCTTGTTAGGAATAGTACCACCATCGTATTTACGGGCGACGAAAGTTCTATATACGCCCTGGCCCACGTGCGCGCACCTCATAATTGTGCTGACTATTACTGCGGGGTGGAGAACACTTCGCACAATTGGGCAGTGAGCTATCTGCGTTTCTTTATGAGAGTAGCGACGGTATTGAGCAGATGCAGCACACGACCAGATGCGCTCAGAACTTTACGCTGCTCTCGAACTGTGTGTTCCAGTTTCCGTATGTGCTCATTCTTGACCTCCACGGTACGCTCAAGTTTTCCAATATAGGTGTTCTTAGTGGCTACGACGTTGTTCAACATCTCAACGTCTCCCCATAGAGAAGCTACCGCAGTATCCAGTATGCGTCGGTTCTCCTCAACTTTCTCATCGTCTGCAATGATTTCTGACGGTTCCCTGTGAGGCAGACGAAGCGCCTGTTCATCTACCCTCATAAGTTGGGTTGCCAGTTGAGGCAGCGCATTCGGGTAAGCAGCCTGCTGATCATCTTTGCGACCTACCAAAGTCACATATTCAGCGCCCATGGGAAAGGCTTTTGAAAACAGGTCGTAGAATCGCCCGAGCACATCGGCCCCGTAGCCATATGCCCGCACATCCAGGTTAAGCAGGGTATGGCCGCCCTGGACCAGATGCCCTGACGCCCCGGCACTCTGTTTATGGAAGAGCAGTTCATCCAAATTTCGGGAGATATAGTAGATAAAGCTGAAAAAATCGAGGGAGACATACCGGCCATAGAAGCTCTCTAGCGTGAAATTCTCAATGAGTGCGCTAATCACCTCAGAGCTACCTGCGCCTTCGAGGCTCGAGTGCGGAGCCACCGGAAGCTTTTGCAACTCCTCTGAAGGCAAAGTGCGCACTTTCGGATATACTTCGGCCCGCGCCCATGCGTGCATCTCTCCGGCTATTGCCCCTAGCACTTCGTCATTATGGATATGCTCATCAATCGCGATGGCCCCACCGTCGCGCAGCCAGCTACGCACAACCACCATCTCCTCTCGCAACCGTGGCACGTGATGGATGGAGTGAAGCGCAAAGATCGCATCGAACCGCCCCGGTCTGAAAGCGAGGTAGCCAAGTGCCGCTCCCAGATACTCTATGTACTCGCCTTTGACTATGGCATAACGCTTTGCCCGCCGCATGTTGGACGTGCTGGGGTCAAAGCCTACCACCTTATGCCCCAGCCGTGCGAGATATAGGCTGCTCCAACCCGTGCCGCACCCCACATCCAATATTCGCTCGGCATCTCTGACCAGAGGATGGTCCGCCAGCACAGAGTGGCTCCCGTCAGGGTCCTTCTGGTCCAGGGAAGAAGGGTCAAGCACCTCTATACCTTCGGCTATAAGCGGCGCTCTCGGTAGACGCAGGTCAAAGTACCCAAAGTGGCCACGGTCCCACATGAACCCGTACCACTTACTCCAATACTCGGCCTCTTCCCGCAAATCGGGAGGAAATAGCTGTTCAAATGAAGGCACATATTCTTCAATCGGGTATGCGCGTCCGCATACGCAGCAGGTGAGCGTGCCTGTTCGCACTTCTTCTACCGGACCCACCTTATAACGTATTATGTCAATTTGATGAGCGTCCAGCACTAATTCAGCGCCTTTACACTCCGGTGCTGGGCAGCATAACTCACGCGCAAATTCAGCTTTCATCGTTAGCTCTATTATCCTTGAGCTTAATTCCTCTCCGCACGCTTCAAGAACCTGCAAGTCTCTATAGTCTGCCGGCTTGTGAGGCTCCGTAACTCTAAGCTCGAGTTCGCGTCTCTATCCATAATAGTAAGGCCCTATGAGTGTGAGCAAGCAGAAGGCCGCCATCGCAAAGAGTGAATTAAACACCAGCCACACTCCCCACGCCGGTGCGACTAGTGAGTTTTCCCTAACAGCTTGATCGGCATTTTGCTCTAGTGAGTGCCTGACTCCTGCTATCCCCAGCAGCTTGCCCGCCCCGCTCCATAGCAGCGACCAGATACCCCAGGTCCCTGACAGCAAGAGCCACGCGATAGGAATTATCAACACAAAGAGGTAGCGCCCTTGCGGATAGGCGGGCACTCCCACGGCGAGGAGCATCATCTGTTTGGCGAAACCTATTAGCACCGAAGCCAGCAGTGCCACCAGCGATGCTAAACCGAGCCATACGCCCCATGGCCACCGCCCCCATCGGCGCACGGCCAGCCAAGCTAACCCCGCCAGCGCGAGGAGCGATATAGCACCGAG
>JBBSIK010000030.1:0-12375 GCA_038232115.1 Chloroflexia bacterium | reverse complement strand
TCGTGGCGGCTGCTGTCCTCTCCAATCGCTATATCACCGACCGCTTCCTGCCCGACAAAGCGATTGACCTGGTGGACGAAGCCGCTGCCCGCCTGCGTATGGAGGCCGAAAGCATGCCTGTGGCGTTGGACGAGGTAGAGCGCCGTCTCATGCAGTTGCAGATCGAGCGCGAAGCCCTCCGCAAGGAGAAGGACGCCGCCAGCAAGGAGCGCCTCGATAAGGTGAGCAAAGAAGTTGCCAATCTGGAGGAGCAAAGATCAGAGCTGCGTGCCCGCTGGCAAGGCGAGCGCGATTCTCTCAAGGACGTTGCGAGTGTCAAAGAGCAGATCGAGCAAGCCAACAGCGAGCTAGAGCGTGCCCAGCGCAACGCCGACTTCGAGCGCGCATCGCAGATTCAATACGGCACCCTGCGCGAGCTAGACGCCCGACTGAAAGAGCTTGAGGCCCGCACAGACGGCAACGGCGCGCAGAGGCTCTTGAAAGAAGAGGTAAACAGCGACGAGATAGCGGCGGTGGTAAGTCGCTGGACGGGCGTGCCTGTGGACCGGCTGCTTGAGGGCGAACTCGCCAAGTTGCTTCGCATTGAGGAGAAGTTGCACCTGCGCGTAGTGGGCCAGGACGAAGCTATAACTGCTGTTGCCAATGCGGTACGGCGCGCGAGAGCAGGGTTACAGGATCCGAATAGGCCGCTTGGCTCGTTCCTCTTCCTGGGTCCAACCGGTGTGGGCAAGACTGAGCTTGCGCGCGCATTGGCCGAGTTCTTGTTTGACGACGAAAATGCCATGATCCGCATTGATATGTCGGAGTACATGGAGAAGTTCGCCGTGTCGCGTCTCATAGGCGCGCCTCCCGGCTACGTTGGTTACGAGGAGGGGGGGCAGTTGAGCGAGCCGGTGCGCCGCCGCCCCTACTCCGTGGTGCTCTTTGATGAGATCGAGAAGGCGCACCCGGATGTATTCAACGTGCTCTTGCAGATACTTGATGATGGGCGTCTGACCGATGCGCAGGGCCGCACGGTGGACTTCAAGAACACGCTCATCATCATGACCTCGAACATCGGCTCCCAGTACATCACGGATCTGGGGCCGGAGCAGGAAGATGAGATTCGACGCCGCGTGAACGAGGCTCTACGCTCTCACTTCAGGCCCGAACTCCTCAACCGCATAGATGAGATTGTGATCTTTCAACAGCTAAGCCGCCGCCATCTACGCGAGATAGTTGATCTGCAGCTAACTCGAGTCCGCAGACGTCTGGAGGACCGGCACATAAATCTGGAACTTACACCGGACGCGCTAGATTTCCTGGGCAACGAGGGCTACGATCCTGTCTATGGTGCGAGACCTCTCAAGCGCGTGATACAGCGTCGCCTGATGGACCGGTTGGCGGTTGGCATGCTTGACGGGAGCATCAAGGATGGCGATACTGTAGTGGCAGACGCAAAGGGCGGCGACATCGCCTTCTCGGTCCAGAGAAACGATGCAACGGCGGCAGGTACAGAAGCAGAGGTCCAGGTGTCTGCCTGATGAGTTAACAAGCGGCGGGGTATACGAAAGTGTACCCCGCCTTTTTTTGCAGGTGACTATGGAAGTAGCATCACAAAGCGCCACTCCTACTCGGCGGTCGAAGATAACGGAGATAGAGCAGGCAATTGAGCAGTTTGTGCCTATGCATTGCGAGTCGCTATGGGTGGGTGGCATGCACATGCACAACGTGCCGATGGCTGCCGTGCGCGAGTGTATCCGACAGGGTAAGCAGATCGGCACGCTGTACGCGGGTCCCTCGGCATCCTTCGCCGCTGACCTGCTCATTGGTGCGGGGCTGGTTGAGCGTGTCGTGGTAGGCTACATCGGCTTTGAGCATATGGGACTGGCTCCAGTATTTCGCAGGACCGTCGAGGAGCGCGCTGAGGGCGAAGTAGCGTTCGGCCTACAAGAGGTGGTCGAAGCCGACTCGGGGAGCATGACGCTCGCGCTACAGGCTGGCGCTTGGGGTCAGCCTTTTACCGTGCTGCCGCCAGGCTTGGAGAACACCAACCTGCCCACAGCTTCGCCAGGTTTTTATCGCCGATTGACGAACCCGTTTGGCGGAGATGATGTGCTATGCGTGGCGGCGATTCGTCCAGAAGTAGCGATCATACACTGTCAGCAAGCCGACGAGTTCGGCAACGGCATTTATAAGGGCAGCGCGTTCTCTGACCGACTCCTAGCTATGGCAGCCCGCACGGTTATCATGCAGGTGGAATCTGTCATAGATAACAATCAGGTGCTCAAGTATCCTCTGCAAACCGGAGTACCGGGTTTCCTCGTGTCTGCCGTGGCGCCGGTGACCTTCGGTTGCCATCCCACTTCTTCCCACCGCTACTACAATTATGACGATGTTCACCTGCGCCTGTATCTCCAGGCGGCTGAGAGCAGCGAGGGCTTTGAGCAGTACCTGGCCGAGTATGTGCTCCAGCCGGAGGACCAGGAAGAATATATGCGCCGCGTACAGAACCAGGACTGGGGCGCGATGAGGGAGAGCGACTGATGAGCGACGACTACAAGCCGGTACTCAGGCCCGGTTCCGACCCGCTGGTCTTCTTCAAGTTTCCGGGCGAGACGGGCGGCAATATCGCAAAAGGCCACATCATGGCAGCCGCCATCTCCCGGTCGCTCCGCGATGGCGACAGGGTAGTTATGGGAGCCAACAGCCTGCTTCCGATGGCGGCGGCCCGGCTCGCCCAGCTAACACACGCGCCTAATCTCACTATACTGGCCGGGGCAAGTGGAGCCGTCAACACGCTTGTGGATCCCCTCGCCCCTTCCTCCGGCGATTACGCCAATCTGATTGCCGAAGCCGTGCTGGACTTCCCCGAAGTGCTGATGCTACAGATGGGCGGCCAGACCGATGTCTTCTTCGCGGGTGGCTTGCAGATAGACCGCTACGGCAACTGCAATCTGGCCTACGTGGGCGAAGCGGCACACCCTGCATTGCGCGGTCCCGGCTCGGCAGGCATACCCTGGGCGCCGCGCTCTGCACGCACCATCCTGTACGCGATCTCTCACACGAAGCGGCTGTTCGTGCCCCAGGTAGACTTTGTGAGTTCCCCAGGCTGGAACGCTGGGAGCTATGGCAAGCAAAAAGGCCCGGACCTTGTGGTGACGCCCCTGGCCGTGCTCGACTTCAACCTGGCGGGCGAGATGCGCCTGGTGAGCCTGCACTCCGGCGTCACTTTAGAGCAGGTACAGGCCAACACTGGCTTCGACCTGGATGTGATCCAGATTCCAGCGCCCACTACGCCCGAACCCACCAGGGGCGAACTGCAAATACTGCGCGACCTGGACTCGGATGGGCTGCTCGCTATCGTCGTGTGAGGCGTTGCGGCGGTATTATAGCTCAGGCGTTGGCATCTAACGCGATAGACGATATTAAGAGACGAAACGCCAAGACGCAAAGGACGCGCAAAGATTAATAAAGGAGTTCTCGGCCTGTGAAGAGGATTGGAACGGATTTGTACGCTACCAACTACGGTTAGTAGTATTTAACAGTTGAGCCTGTTTAGCCTCACGGAGATCTGGAACGTTCGGGGCTGAATTCCTTTGAGGAAATTGCTTCTTGCGCTTACCCTGCAAACCCGTTGCCTCAACTCTGCACGTTGACCGCCCAAGCGCAGTTGTGCTAGCCTAAGGATCTGAACAATGCGCCGCATAAGGAGCAAACCCCATGACCACCGACAAACCCGAAGATCGAGCAGCGATGACCGAAGAACAGATCCAGGCTGTCTCGCTTGTCCCCGTAGCGCCACACGCCGGTCGCATCCACCTTGAGGATTACAACCCTGAGTGGCCGCTGCTCTTCGAGCGCGAGGCCAGCCGCATCCGCGTGGCCCTCGGCGACAAAGTAGTGCAACTAGAACATGTGGGCTCAACCTCGGTTCCCGGCCTAGCGGCCAAGCCACTGATCGACATTTTGCTAATCGTAGCGGACTCAGCCGACGAGCAGAGCTACGTTCCGGCGTTGGAGGCAGCGGGCTACAAGCTCACCATCCGTGAGCCTGATTGGCACGAGCACCGGGTGTTTAAGGGCCGGACACGAACATCAATCTGCACACCTTCTCGCCCGGATCGCCAGAAACCAGGCGCATGCTCTCCTTTCGCGATTGGTTACGCAGCTACCCCACCGACCGCGAGCGCTATGAACAGGCAAAGCGCGAGCTAGCCGCGCAGGAATGGCAGTATGTGCAAAACTACGCCGACGCCAAGACCGCTGTAGTAGAAGCGATCATCGCGCGGGCCGAGCAGAGCTAGGTCGGGGACAATCTTCTACATAGTAGGTAGCGCCAAAACAACCCCGCCACTCAGACCGTTGAGTTAGCCAGCAACAAAGGGTCTGAACCTGTGATAACTACTATTATCACAGGTTCAACCACCTCAGAGAACTGCCTTTAGGCCAAAACACATCACATGAATTGGGCGAAAGTTAATCGTTATCACAGGAATAGCATTGATACTAAACTATCTGGCCAATAAAGAGAACAACCATCCTTAAATACTACCGGCAATAGTTGATAGCGTACAAATCCGTTCCAATCCTCTTCACGGGCCTTCTCCACTAACCACTCAGTCCTCAGTCCTCATCACTGTCGTCCCTCGTCCATTGTCCCAGCCCGTTATTAGCAGCGTATGGCCCAGGCCACAAGATAGGACTTTCCCCAGGCGGTGGAAGTCCTATCTTGTCCAGGCTCGCAACCGCGATATTAGCTAACTCGTTGTATAGACAGAACCTGTGGGGTAGTGTTTAGAAGGATTTAGAAGGAGATGTTGTTCAATGGATAGGACGTATATAAACAAGAAAGGCGCACGAATAGGGGCTACCTTGCTACCCGCCCTGGCCCTGCTCGCCACGGTTGCGGCTCCGGGTGGCTCGGTCTCCGCGCAAACTAGCGGGTTTGCCGACCCTGCTTTCCAGCGCGTGTGGGAGCGCACCGACCTGCCCGTGCAGCAAGGGAAGGTGGCCCGTAGCTGGGTGTGGGGACCTGTGCCGGGTAAGTCGCTCAAGGAGCCGTTCAAGGAAAGCCCCGGCGGTAGCCACCTGGTGCAATATTTCGACAAGGCTCGCATGGAGATCAACTTCCCCGGCCAGCCCTCGACAGACCCGTTTTATGTCACCAACGGCTTGCTGGCGGTGGAGATGATAAGTGGCAAGGTGCAGACAGGGGCGAATCAGTTTGATGCATTCGGTCCCAACGACGGGATTGTTGCTGGTGAAAGTGGTTCCGACGTGCCCAGTTACGCTGCCCTTCAACCTGTCGCCTCGGTTGGTCTGCCCAACGGCGAGCATAGAGCCGCACCCATCGCTGCCGGCGTGGTGATGCCATCAGAGTACATCAACAGCGCGGGTGTGGTCTCGCGGGACAACCCGGCCCTCACCAGCGTTGAAACGATGAAGTCTGCGGGCTTTGTAAGCGAGACTGGGCATAACATACCGCAGGTCTTATGGAACTTCCTGAACGCGCAAGGTCCCGTCTATGACAGCGTCACACGCGCGTATGTAGACGCCCCTATCGTCAACTGGGTATCGGCGTTCGGTTACCCTATTACAGAACCTTACTGGACCAACATCAAGGTCGGCGACCACTTCCGACTGATTATGTTCCAGGCTTTCCAGCGTCGCATCCTCACCTACTCGCCTGCCAACGCGGCTGCCTGGAAGGTGGAGATGGGCAACGTGGGCGCTCAGTACTACTCATGGCGCTACGCGAACCCCACGCCGGTGTGCCAGAAAGTGCCCGTGCGCGGCTTCGGTAGAGTATGGGCCGGCAATCGCAATGTGGCGCGAACGCTGGGTTGTCCGCTTCCGTATCCGCCCTTCGACAAGGAAACGGTGATCAATACGGCCTTCCAGCCATTCGAGCATGGCTCCATGCTATTCGTAGATCGCACAAGCTACACTCACGAGCAGCTAATCTATGTCTTCTTCGACACTGGCACCTTCCAGCAGTTCGACAACAGTTGGAAGGAAGGCGACCCCGTGAACGGTGGCCTCACTCCCCCGCCGGGCCTGTACGAACCTGTACGCGGCTTCGGCAAGGTATGGCGCGAGGGTACAGGTGTCCGTGTGCGCGAGCGCCTCGGTTGGGCTACGGCTCCAGAAAAGGGTGGGGGCGGCGCATACCAGCGGTTTGACCAGGGCGAGATGTACTGGTCGAACACTGTGAATAGAATCTGGGTACTCTTCAACTCGGTAAATGGCCCTTATCCCGGTCCTACCCCTGTGGCGGGTCAGGTGCCGCCCACTTACCAGACTTTTGATGATACGTTCAATCCGTAGAAGTTGAGCACACAAAAAGGTGGTGCAGGTTTGGACCTGCACCACCTTTTTGTGCGTATGCGCCTTAGCTTCGGCTTTGAGTCACCCAGAGCGTACGGAAGCCTTCTCCCTTGATCATGCGAACAAAGGCGATGCGCTCCAGACGCCATAGCTGCTCCGCGGCATCTCGGATAGCCGCTTCGGCAGATGCAGGTGGCATACCCGCTGCGGAGAGTCTATTGACCAGTCTCTGTATCACTCCATCATCGTCCAGTCGTCGCACTGACTTCATCCACGGCACGCCCAATATGCTTCGGACCTTGCCGAGTTGCGGTCTCATGCGTTCGATGCTGCGTATGCGCTCGTTCATAGAGTTGGCTTGAGGCATCACTTTGACCATCTGCCCGGACCTCTCATCCATGCGAGTGTCAATGACAATCGCTCGGTGAAGGAGTGGGAAGAAGATAGTAATTACCTCCGCTTCGGCTATCCCCGAAAGCACCTGGTTCAGAAACTGGTCATCATCGTCCATGATTTCGTCTCCTGGGTCTAAAACGGCTGTGAGCGATTGATCGTAAGGGCGGTCATTTTGTCGAGTAGGAAACCAGCCTCGAGTCCGAGCACGCCTGGCAGCAGGTGTATATTGTTGTCACTCAAGTTGCAGCTATGAGTGAGTATACTCGAAGGATCGGGAACAGGAAAGCCTACGATGCCACGAGCACATAGATCACTCCGAGAGCACCTATAACGGTTCTCGTTAGCGTCGAGGATTGCGCCGGCAAACAGGTGAATGGCGTTTTCAGCAGGATTTATGTTGAGTATCCTGCTGAGGTAGGGCCAGGTAGTCCGAAGGGTGTCCTACTGCGCCCAGGAGGAGCAAGACTATGCCAACGATCTGAGTATATTGTCCCGCCACTCAACCATCCACCAAGTCGCGTCGCCGCAATCCTCATGACCAGGGGTATTGATCAATAAGACGGACTACTTGCTCTTATCTCCAGCTGCACTAGCGCCTCCGCCAATGCGTGTGACTTTCGTGCCACATTTAGGGCAAACGCCCTGCATTGCCGGTCTACCGTTTTTCAGTGTAATTTCCTTGCCATCTTTCATGTCCACCATCTCGCGGTCTTTTACACAATATGCTTGCACCATGGGAACACCTCCATGCGAACTACTTAACGGTTCCGAAGACGTGCGCCACAGTGCGCACGTCTGCCTGTGATGTGCGTGATTATACACTGCTACGCGTGTCGAGTCAATAACTTTAGACTACTCAATCTTAATGTGCAAAAACTTGCGACGGCATTATGCGGAATCGTAAGCTCTCAACCGCTATTACACTGCCGATTCGGGCAGGATCGGAGAAATCAACCTGAAGAACATATATACCATTTATGGCTTATTGGTGACTTGGCTTAACTATTTTAATCTACAGCTTCTACACCTGATGATACGCAAGAATAGCAAGTAGGTGCCCAACCATCTCGAGGCTGGGCACCTACTTGCGTGCTATTAAGCTCCCCCGTATAGCCACTGCTTCAGTCGCGGGGCGCTGTTGGCTATCTAAGATGTGGGTAATCATCAGGCCAGTAACAACTCACTGTGCATATTTGCGCTTCGCGCCTCGATTCAGCTGATCGCTGCTATTCTCTCTCGCGCATCACGCATGTAGCTCCGGTAGCAGCCGATGCCGCTGAATACTGCGAGCACGAAGTACGGCACTAGCAGGACAAACAGCAGGCTCGCGTTACCCATGATGGCGAGGACTACATACAATATCGTGAGGAAGCCCACCCACCCACTCATGAGCATAACCCCGATGAACGGACGGCCACTGTAGAACCACCCCATGCCCATCATACCTATCGCTTCAAGTCCAAAGCCAACCAGTGCCTTCCGCTGTGCCTCGCCTGGGCTGACTGGCAGCGCCTTTGGGTGTACATGCACCGCGAACTTGCCCGCATCGCGCATCCTGACCCAGAAGCTGCGCCAGTACGCCCTTATCGTCTCACGACCGATCACCTTTGTGATGTAGCGGAAGAGCATGACATATCCCAAGCCAACTACTGCTTGCGCTCCAACAAAGAGTATGTAGCGCCCCCAGACGCCCCCCACTACCTCCCGTGCCTCGGTAGGTGTCGCGCCGTCGTGGATCGCCACGCTTTCGATCAGCCCTACACCCAGAAAGACCAGGTACGACAGGACTATGCCCACGCCGATCACGGTGAGAGCGCGTCTACCTCCAACTGGATCGCTTACTTTGTGTCCAAGTAGCCGTGGTAAGAGGAACACGCTCATCGCCATGAGGCCCATTATGGCAAACCCTACCATATTGAGCTGCGCGTGAGCCAGGGGTGTTACGAAGTAGCTGGAGGGTAGCCCTTTATCGAGCCAGTCCTCTACGGGGCCAAGGATCTGTATCACACCCTGGACTGTGCCTGCGAGTATAGCTATTACGCTGAAACCGATGAACACGCGCAGCTTGCCGTCCACCGGAGCTTCTGGGGCGGGCTTGCGCCGTAAGGTCAGCAGAATGTTCGTGATGAACGACCAGAAGCCGATGCCCATGATAGTGGCTGATACTGCCAGCAGGAGCGGGTGCCAGATACCCATGGAGGCTTTTGCCTCGACATCGGTCATGCCCCCAAGCACCTTCGAGCCTTCGATCCAGCCGAGCGTCACGGCTGTTAGATAGAAGCTGAACACCCCGATGAGGGTACACCAGAAGCTGAACTGTCCGAGCTTGAGGCTATAAATGGGGCGGCCCATCATCTTCGGCAGGAAGAAATAGAGCAGGCCCATGATCGCTACGCTGACTCCCCCCACCAGGTTCATGTGAGCATGCGCCATAGGGTCTATCAAATGCCCTGCCTCGCCCGTTTGGTGTAACCAATCGAGTGACCAGGGAAGAACCTGGTATACACCCTGGACTGTGCCGAAGAGCAGGCCGGTAGCGCCGACTGCGAAGAATTTTGCAAGCAAGAACTGTTCGTCACTTGCCGCGCCGGGCAGCTTTAGTTTCCGTTCGCCAGCCGCCCCTCCCACCGTTGCGTAGACATTCGCCACGAAGGTCCAATAGCCGATGCCCATGATGGCCGCGGTGATTGCCATTGGCCCTTTGTGCCACGCGCCCATCCAGTCGCGGGCAGCATCGTAGGGCCAACCGGCATGCACCATCGCGCCCTCATACAGCCCTATGCCGAGCATCGCCAGGTAGAAGCCGAACACGCCTATCAATGTTGCCCAGAAGGAGACGTTGCACAGCGCCTTGCTGTATAGTGGCCGCTTCGTAACTCTGGGGAGTACATAGTAGATGAGGCCCGTCAGGCTGATGGTGCCAGCGCCCACGATAGTAATATGAGTGTGCGCCAGATTGGTGACCAGGTGACCGCCGTAGTCCGCATCCCGTAGCCAGTCGGAGATGACCGGAAGGCGCTGCACGACACCCTGTATGCCGCTAAGGATGAGCGCGGCGGCTGCGGCATAGAAGAATCTGGGGAGTCCGGCGTCGCTATCGTCCTCAGTTGTTGCACCGGGCGATTCGACCTGAGTATTGCGTCCAGTAGTCAGTCGTTGTTGTGCCGTAATCGTTGCCATCTATATGTTACCTCGTTTCTTCACGGTGCCTTTGTGTCTGGGTCTATGTAAAACTGGAAGTAATCTCGGCCTCCGAACATGCCCTCGGAAGGGATGTCAACCAGGTATGCGCCTGGTTTCCAAGCGCCGTTTTGCGGCCTGATGCGTAGCACTTTGCCACCTGGCTCTCTTGTGTAGCTCATAGGGTAGTCAGCAGGATCACCGATCACGGTTATGCGGTAGTCCTTCGTCTCCATGCTGACGTTGGCCGACTGGACGAGTATCTCCTTGAGGTCTTTCGCCTTGAGGTGCGCTCCCTGGGTGGCGTCTATCACGCCTGCTTCCGTGGTAGCGAGTAGCTGCACAAGGTCTCCGGCGTATGTGGAGCTATGCGCTGGATTGAGCGACAGGAACGCACCACGTTTGTCTTCCGAGGGCAGCCCGGCATTGGTGGCCTGAATAGAGCCGAACGCATCGGGATCAGGCACTGTCAGCAGCACCCACACCTGCACAAGCGACAGTATAAACATCGCCAAGGCAAGAATAGCCAACACTATGTAAACAGGCTTACGCCAGCGTAATACGCCGCTAGCCGGAGCATCCATACCGAATCCTTCTGGTTGCCGCGAGTTGGTATACCGGACCTGTGCGAGGTGGATGTCCGATCAGATCGTCGCGCACCTCCGGTAAATTGTTTTTATCTTGTCTTTACAGCGGGATTGGGCCGAACGCCCACGTATTCATAGCGTAGGCGTCCGGCATCATGGAGGCGCGCTTCAGCCCATTACCTCGTATATGTTGACGACAGGTGTGCTCAGATAGGTGCTGACATCCCGCTCGAAATCGCGCACCATCGGTATGCTGGAATAATTCTCTATATTGTCCAGCTCATACCACTGGGAATAGACAAGCACATTCACGGAGCCGTCGGGCATACGCTGCATCCAGACGCCGCCCCTGTGATAGCCGGGTGTGTTCTGGGCCGCGATTTTGATACCGTGAACCGAGGCGAGATACAGGTTATGACCGGGCTCAAGCTCTTGTGTCCGGGCGGTAGGTACATTGAATGAAAGTGTCCGTACAAATGCCATGCGATTCGCCTCGCTACTTTAGTGGGTAAGAGGTAAATGGTGAACTGGAATAGGTGTTGCCTACGCCCAGGTAGAGCACCGCCGCGAGCAAGAATAGCAGAAGCGCGCCACCTAGCACGATGCCCCATGTCATATTTATACGTGTATCCCCTGGTTCAGCAGGCTCCTCGACGGGCGTTTCCACGTTGGGCTGTGCTGGATCGCCATCGCTCCTGGGGCCGCCCCCACCTGGCTCAGGGGCGAGGCCATACAGAGGCTCGTGCATGTCATCTCTGCGCTGCTCGTGCGCCACCTGGATCCGATCTTGTGTCAGTCTTGCCTCGTGCTCCATCTCTCTCGCTCCTGCTTCGTGATTCATTGAGCGCATCGCGGGCACTCTTTTCATTCACGCGCAACACACTCTTAGTTGCTGGTCTAATACTTGTAGCCGAAGATAAGCGTAACCGTTGGGTAGCCGATCATGACGAGGGTCACTACGAGGTACAAGATGAGCAGGAACCTTGGAATTGGGCCGTTGCCCTCCTGTGCGACCCCCGCGAAGTCTTCTATGTTCCGGCCCAGAATATCTGGCAGGTTCTTGCGGTCCTTGCCGCTGCTGGTCCAGAGCCATATGCCCCCTACCAACAGGATCACCGTGACCCAGACAGTGCTTTCAATAAAGATGTTCCATGACCAGGGTTTCAGAAAGTCATCGGGATTCGGAAACGACATAGCTACTCTCCCTTCTTATCTAGACCCTTGTAATTTTACCTGCACCAGCACCCGCAGAGGCCCCCGCATTCGCGCTAGCAGGTTTCATGCCCGGCTTGCCCTGAGCGGAGCGCGCTTCCGAAGCTAACCTCTCTGTTTCCCGTTCGTCAGACTCGGCCATTATCGAATCGAAGTCCTCGGCGGTATCCAGCATGTCGTATTTGGACTGTTCTACATTGTTGAACTGCCCGGACTTCGCCGCCCATAAACCCATCAACGCGCCCAGAACGACCGTGACCATTGCCGCAACGAGCATCCAGTTGGCTACGGCCAGTTCGTCGTCGCCTATACTGTCGTGCGCGAAGGCCTGCGCTGGCATTGCGATGAGCAAGAAAGCGCCTGTGCCCCAGAACAGTCTCATCAGTCTCAATTGCTTTTTCATAGGCTTATCACTCTCCAATTACGGGTTGCTGGAGTTTGGCTGGTTATTCGTCTGATTGGGACTCGTATTTGGACCCGGACCTGCTGTTGGCGCTCCGCCACCACCTGGATTAGACGGGGTGGCGGGAGAGCCTGGCCGAGTGGGTTGTGCGTTATTATTTGGCGCATTGACCGGGGCAGTTGGCACCACTGGTGGCGTTGAATTGGAGCCTGTGGCGGCACCCGTCTGCCCAAGACCTCCCACCGGCGTAACCACAGACACCATGCCAGGTTGGTCGGGAAGGGCAAG
>JBBSIK010000029.1:0-12445 GCA_038232115.1 Chloroflexia bacterium | reverse complement strand
AGCAGCCCCGTAGCATTGTGCATCGCCTGAAAGTCCGTTGTGTTCTCCATTTATGCAACCTCCCCATCTGTGTATGACCATGTTGCCTGAGCCTTCCGAATAAAAGAGCCGTCCCGCACATCTTCGACTGTGTAGGGCTTGGGTGAGCCGTCCCGGTAGTACAGCAACTCGCCGCCAGTGGTAGAGGGTGCTGGCCGCTGGTACTTCCTCCGGCCAGGCCTCCCGCCATAATAGGTGACTCGCTCCGTTGCTTCCCTGTCAGCAGTTGCTCCGGCCCCCGGAGGGGGGTTGTCGCCCCCCTCGTCGCCTCCCTCGTCCTCTCCGTCAAGATAGTCCGTGATCGCCGCCAGGTCAGCCGCCAGGTCAGCCTCTTCCATGCTGGCAGCCTCCAATGCCAGCACTGCCGTTACATGCCAGCAGGCTCGGTACTGTGCCCCTGCCGGGCAATCGCACTGCCAGCCGTGTTCGCCGTTGTGGACATTGTAAGCCACTAAGGTCGCTGTGGCCGAATCTACCAGATAGCCGCCGTCCGGCTGTACTCGTGGGATGCTCCGCTCTTTCTGCCGTGTTATACTTGCCATTGCCTTCATCCTCCATAGTAGGGTGTTGGTCGTGCCGGAGGGTGCTGTAACACCGCTCCGGTTCCTCTTTACCTTCATATTATACCAAAACCCAATAGCAATGTCAATAGCAATCGTACATATTACTTGACAGATTTCAGTGTGTTTGCTATACTCATCTCAGGAGGTAAGACAGTGGCTAAAAGTCTAAGACAGTATAGAGAAGAGCTTTACCTGACTGCCCCAGAGTTTGCAGATCACCTGGGTATTGCTTTGGATACGCTTTACCGTATCCAAAAGGGTGAGCGCCCACGGATCACAACGATGCGTAAGATAGCTGAGAAGTTAGGGGTACATCCCTCAGAGATTACAGACTTCGTGCCGCGAGAAGTGCTAACATGGGATGAAACTCGCCCTACTGCTAAACCAGGCGAATGGATACTAATACTACATGCGCTCAAGGATAAGGGCGCAAGCGTAACTCTTTGCGGGCGTGATCTGCCAGAAGAACCAAGTTTACAGTCACTTGATATGAAGCTAATCAGTTGCTCAGAGTGCAAGAGGAAACTCAGCACTATTGACGAACCGGACTGAAGGACTTGTTTCGCAGCGTTTGGTAAGGGAGCTACATGAAAGCAGCAGCCATATACGCAAGGGTTAGCACATCTGACCAGGTGAAGGGCACATCTCTCGACAGCCAGGTGGAGGCGTGTCAGCAATACGCAGCGGCAAACGGTTACTCGATACTTCAGGTGGTGCGTGAAGATGCAAGCGGCGCGCGACTCGGCCGCCCCGGCCTTGACTCGGTAAGGGACATGGCGGCAGAAGGCTTGATACAGGCAGTTATTATCTTTGACCCTGACCGCCTGGCGCGTAACCTCGGGCACCTGATGTTGCTCACAGAGGAATTGGAGCGCAGGCGCGTGGAGCTTGTGTTCGTAAATTCCTCCCATGACACGACTCCCGAAGGCAAGATGATGCTTCAGATGCGGGGCATGTTTGCTGAGTACGAGCGTGCTAAGATTATGGAGCGGAGCCGGCGCGGTAAAGAGCAGAGCGTCAAGAATGGCAAGGTGTTCCTGTCTAATACCGAGCCATACGGCTACCGTTACATACCCGGTGAAGGTCGAGCTGAGATTGTAGAAGAAGAGGCTGTTTGGGTTGCCAAGATGTTTGATTGGCTCGTAAATGAGGGGTGCACACTGAGGGAAATAACGCGCCGTCTCGATGCTGCCGGTGTAGTAACCAAGAAGGGCAACACGCATTGGAGCGCCTCCACTGTGGGCCGCATCTTGAATAGCCCTTTATGCGCAGGCGAGTACATCTATAACAAGCGTATCTCAGTAGAGCCGGCCAACCCACGGCAAGGTACCAGGAAGTGCCAGAAGTCCAGCAAAGCAGCCAGACCGCCCGAGGAGTGGCTGACAGCACCCATCCCTGCCATAGTCAGCAAAGAGCTTCAGCAAGCCGCTAGCGCACGCCTGAAGCTCAATAAGGCGCGATCTTCACGGCATACTAAATACTTCTACATGCTCACTGGTATGCTAGTCTGTTCTCGCTGTGGGTACAAGATGCACGGTCGTATGAAGGGCCCCCGGGTGCGCACCCCCGGTCTTAAGCGGGAATATTGCTGCTCGGCTCGCATGGTCACACAGAGGCACTTACCAGTGTCCGAACGCTGCCAGACACCCAGCCGGGACGCAGACGCGATGGAGCGGGTGGTATGGGACGAGATACTGAGGCAGGTAAGCGATGAGAGTCTCATTATGAGTTCCCTGCAAAGCCGAGTAGAAGCGCGGGGTGATGAGCGAGAACGAGCAGACAGGGAATTAGCTTCCATATACGCTGTTGAGCAGGGTCTACAACGTGAGACAGACAAGCTCCTCGATCTGCATATGGCAGATGTGATAGCCAGGGAGACGTTGCAGCAGCGTATGTCGGGCATCAAGAAGAGAATGGAAGCCGCACGTAACACCAGGCAAGAAATAGAGGCACGCTTACAAAAGGCTGATGCAGGCGCCTCGCAGATAGAGGGACTCCGAGAGCTGTGTGCGAAGGTGCGCGTTGGCCTTCCCTATCTCACGCCGGAGGATAAGCGGGAGTTCCTGGCGGCACTCGATCTTCGTATCACCTCAGATGGTGCCTATATGACAATCACAGGCACCTTGTCGAGCGCACCGCTCGCAATAACTGACAAGTACAAGCCAGAATCGCCAGGGGGCGATCCACATACGGGCGATAACTTGGAGGGCGAAGATCTGGCACCAGTGCTATTGTGTCCTGCCTATCAGCAACGATATATTCTGGCCGGAGATCGCCAGGATGTGTGTGGTGCCGCTGCGGTTGAAAGCGTCCAGGACCGGCTGGGGAATAGATGTTCGATCTCCTGTTACGATGCCAAGGGTGAGGGCCGCCTGTGGCTCAGGCATGCCGCGCTCGATGGCAGCGCGCACATTCGCTCGTATGGGAGACACCAATTTCACTATCAGGTTATCGTCCTCCGCCCCTGTACGCACCACCTTCGGATAGCGCATGTAGGAGTAGACGCCATGGTGTGCCAGATAACCCGCGTAGTCGAAGCTATCCAATGAAGGCGGCACAGTGAGCCGACCCGAGAGCCGCATCCTGTCGCCTTCATAGTAAGCCGGATAACGTGGAACCAGGGTCAACATATCCCCTGAGACCTGAACCGGTAAGCTCTTGCCAGGCAGGAGAATGGCGAGGCTGCTGACCCTAATACGCTGGAACGTGTCTCCCAGTACGGGCTCAGCGCTTATGAAGCCTGTGACCTGCACGCTTGCCGATCTATCGCCACCGTTATAAAAGGCCAGATCGGAGGGAGATATAGGCGGATGGGTTAGTAAAGTACGCCCGCAACCCGCAAGAAGGGCAAGCGCAAAGATGCCAATCCATCTCGCACGCCTGTTGCCCCAGCCCAGATACAGCGGTAATAGCACAGCCAGGGAAATCGCCAACATGAGCCTGCCATAGAGAGGCTCAAGCCCGTCGGGGTGCATATCAATGATTGCTAATCCGCAAGCGCAGCCCACAAGCCACGCCAGGATCGCGCCAATGGAGTTCACCGCGTCTCCAGCACAATGAATTTGCGCGATTATAGCATATGATAGAAGCATGGCTAGCAGTTATGAATTAGTATGTGTTCAGAATAGGGGTGTAGCAAATCAGCAGGGTGTCTGTCCAAGACCCACATGAGCCCCTCCCAGACGTGGGAGGAGAGAAAGAAAGAAGAGAAGTAGGTGGGGACGCCCTCCGCCCATCAATGATGGGCACCTGCCCGTCATGGACTTCGCCCCTGCACCCCTTCTACACCCCAAGTCTGAACGCTTACATGAATTATGAGTTTTGGGACGGAACCGCGAAGCCGCGAAGAACGCGCAAGGGTTTAAGAAGGAGTTCTTGTCTCCTAGCTCAAAACTCGTAACTCAAAACTGCTAACACCTATCGTTCCAAACGCGTCCGGCGTCTACGGCACGGAAGTTGCACCGGCGGTACTATACCGACTATGGAGGCAGGATGGGTAGGTACAAAGGTGGTTCGGTGGTAGCTATATTCGACAGCCCCATGCAGGCTGAACGGGCCGTGGATAGCCTGAGATCGAGCGGCGTCGCACCCGAACAAATATTGGTAGCCAGACACAACAAGGCACCCACGCGCGGCATTGGGATCGACTCGGGTTCCAACGCAAGTAGCGCGGCTGCCATCGGCGCGATTTTCGGGGCAACTGTGGGCGGTGTGGCGGCCTGGGTGTTTTCACTCAGTAGTGTTGCCCTTCCCGGCCAAACCCCATCGTCGGGGATCGGCACTCTGGCGGCCACTCTAGCCGGTGCGGGACTGGGTGCGGCTATCGGCGGTCTCTTGGGCGGTATGATTGGTCTCCGTGTGCCCACTGAAACGCCCGAACTAGAGGAAGAACGCGCTCTTGAGGCGAAGGTCGTGGTAACTGTATTGACACCGATGTATTCTGATCCGTCCCGTGTAGAATCTCTGTTGAGTGCTGGTGGCGGGCAGGAAGTGTACGCCTATAGCGACATCTCCAATGTGGAGGATACTAGAATGGACCGAGACCTTTCGCGTGTCGAACCCGATTACGAGGTCGCACCAGGTTATTCCGGCGAACTATCAAATAATAGTGGCCTACCGGGTATCGAGCGCGCAGAGCCGGAGCTAGACAACTGGCACACCTCCCTTGCGAGCAGTAATGATACTGATGAGGCTTTTGCAGAGCCGACCCTCGCCACTGTGGCCGCTGATACCGAAGAGGAAGCTGTAACCGGCGCAAGAGCCGACATTGACGAGAGCACCGGCGAGCCGAACTGGTACGAGGCGATGCCCCACTTGCCCGTTAGCGCCGCGCCACAGGTCGGCTCGGAAGCGGCTCATGCAGCGGCTCATGCAGAAGATGCGGAAACATGGGCCGATCTTGCTGCTATGGAGGCGAATAGTGATATGGAGGACACCACTTTGAACGAGAACCCAGAAGGCACGAACGCGAACAATGTGACAGGTACCCAGGGAGCCGTCAATCCAGACACCGGCGCATTTGGCACCGGCGGTACCCCCATGACTACAGGCTATGGAGTCTCCGGCTCCACAATTGGTAGCGGCACCGTCGGCGGTCAAGACGCCTCGGAGAGTGGCGACTTCCATGGGTCAACGCCCGACAGTAATTCATATGAGAGTGGAGGGCGCGGATCCACGGACTCGCGCAAGTCGCTCGAAGGTGCTGAACGAGATGCCCCGGTTGTGGACAAGTACGCCGATCAGAATATAGATGCGGCAGGGCCACAACTTCAGCAGGATCCGCGCGAAAGGGACATATACGAGAAGGGGCCATCGTATGGCGAAGACACCACGGCTCAACCTGACTCCGACAGTACCGATCTCTACAGCGCGGCTGACGTGGATGCCCCACCGAGCTACGCTAACACATCTATTCGAAGGAACACAGGCGAGCGCAGGCACTAACATACCAGGCCCCTCTGATCGTCGCGGTCTCGGTGACAACACCGACGAGGGCGACTAGGACCTGCTCATACTTGTTGAAGAGTTTCTAACTACAGAAGAAGAGGTGGTGATTACCCATATCTCAGATAGTGGCTAGCCATTACTAGCACCCGGCGACTAAAGTCACGAGCAACGATTACAAAGTCGCCCTGCGGCGACTAAGTTGGTACTGTAACCATCTCCAGTCCGCCATGCGGACTTCGTAATCGTTGCCTGCGGTTTCAACCGCCGGAGATGCTCTGAGATATGGGTAATCACCAGAAGAAGAGTCATTGACAGGACGGGCGCGCTATGTGTGTCGCCCGTCTTTTCCATTAGCCAAGCGACGGATGTTACAGAACCGGTGCAAGATCGTATTGCTGCTAAAAAGGGTAGCGAGTTGCCGAGACTCATGGTAGAATAAGCTCAATCGGCCCGCGCTCACCATCATGTACTCATCTATGGCGCTCGACGATGAATGTAGGAAGCTTGTTTACAGTTACCGATACCCTCTTAACAGGAGACGCATATGGGCGCGCCATACGACATCAAATTCCGCTTCAATCCTTCATCTTCCAAGTCCAAGAAGGTACTGGGCCCCCTGGAGGGCGACATCATGGAGGTGGTCTGGTCGCAGGGCAGCTCCACGGTCGGCGCTGTCCACAAGGCTCTACGCGAAAAGAAAGCGATAGCCTACACCACGGTCATGACCACCATGAGCCGCCTCGCCAAGAAGCACCTGCTGAACCAGGATACCTCTACCTCCAGCTACGTTTATACACCCACCCTCGACCGTACCGACTTTGAGCGATACGTCGTGATGGGCATAATCGAGGGTCTGTTCGACGACTTTGGGGATGATGTCGTTGATTACTTCGGCGAGTGCATCAAGCGGCGAGGCGAGGGCGTGCGAGACCGGCTGGAGAAATCGCTCAGTTAGCCAACTGAATTTACTCGACCTGTGCTCATCTGCCGTCTTGGTCCTGCTATTTGCTTGCCACTTTTCGGCTTTCCCGAGCAATCCATGCTGCCCCGTGTTCGCGTAAGGTATCGTTTATGTTTCGATGGCCAGGTAAGAAGCGCGCCGTATCCGAGTTTGTAGCAGATTTCGGTGACGAGCAACTCCCCATACGTGAAGTACTGCTTTTTGCGCGGCCCTCCGATACCTTTGTGTCGTGGGCAGATGAGGGTCGCCTGGCGCTGATACTTCCTGATCTTGATGCGCTGCGAGGGGTGAGCCAACTCCCGGCTCACCGCGACAACGCTTTCATACATACGATGAAGGCCGTTGATGCCATCGAGCCGACACTTACCCGCCGGTGGGCCGCGCTTCTCCACGACATCGCCAAAGCGCCTACTTACATCGAAACGCCCGATGGTCGCTCCCATTTCTTTGAACACGATAAGATCGGCTCAGATATGGCTGGAGGGATCATGGCGGCTCAGGGAGAGGACCCCGCGCTCATCGCCGCTGTGAAGTGCCTTGTGAGCCTGCATATGCGCCCGCTATCGTACCGGCCCGATTGGACCGATGCGGCAATGCGACGCCTCTCGGAAGAGGCGGAAGCGGTCCATGGTAAGGACGGCTGGGACGACATGATTGCGCTCTCCCGCGCTGACCTGCGAGGCTACTTGCCCGAGCCAATTGACCGCGGTCTGTGGGTGCTACAATCGCTAGAGGCACGCCGCAAGCAGATAGAAGAGGCCGACCATGCGGGGGATATTGCCGAAGAAACAGAGCCGCGCTCGCCCCTGGATGGCACAGAGATACTGGCGCTGGCTGATCGCGGGCCGGGGCCATGGGTGGGCGAACTGAAGGACTACCTGCGAGAAGAGGTGCGGGCAGGGCGTCTGGACCGCGATGACAACATATCGGCTAGCGAGCTTGCGCGCCTGTGGCTTTTGACTCGTTTGGATTAGCCTGCTGGCCGGGCAGACCTGTTTGCGCCTCTCGCCTGATTACCCTCGCCCAAAGCCACCCAGTACCGGCACCTGCCCAAAGAGCGGCCATGACGGTAAGAGGTAGCACATATCTGTCCCAGTCCAGGCCGAGATTTGCCGCGACACCCGCGAATAGGACCGCTGTCCACACAAGGGCTACACCCGCACCCTCAATACCTCGGGTGCTTGAACTGCCGGATGGATCGCCGAGAGTGCGACCATACATGCTTGCGAATCGATGCAAGAGACTCCGAGTTGCAGCCGCGAGTCCGGCCAACACCATGAAGGCATCTAGGGGCAACCACTTTGCTATCGAGTTGTCCTCGCCTATCACCGTACCTAGCAACTCATTGGCTGTGCCATATGTGAACAAGGGGCGGATAACTGCGGCCTCCAGTCGTTCGAGAGGCGTTTGCAGCGCGGCGGTCTGGTAAAGCGCCATCTGTTGCTGCATTTCTGTCTGGCGATACGAGAGCATATCTTGCAGGCCCCGGAAGGGGTGCGCGTAGAGGGCAGGGTTGAGCAGTACGAATACCAGAAGGGCTACAGCAGTTGTACCCAGGGCCGTAGCGGCTGTGGCAATCAAGCGTCGCAAGAGCGCGTTTCTTCGTAGAACTGGCCCCAGGTATGCCTCGCGCATCCACCTGAACGCCAGATCAACGAAGAGCGCACCCGCTAACGCCACTGGCAGGATGCCTCCGGTCAATTTGGATGATGCTGCGAGTCCAACTGTGAGTCCCAGGATGAGAGTCAATGCCAGTGGGTCACGCCAGGTTGCGCTCGGTCTTTGCGACCGCTCGCATGCAGCAACTAATTTGATCGCCAACCACAAACCCAGTAGCATCAGGCATATAATCGCACCCTCGGACTCAGCTCTTGTCATTAGCTCTCGGGAGCGTGGATTGAGTGCGAGCCAGGCTGCCGCAGCGATGCCTCCAGGTGTTCCGCCAAGCTGTGTTCCGATCAGGTAGACCAGTATGACCGCGCCTGTCGCCAAAGCGGCGATAGGCAGCCTGCCCCAGAATAGCATGCTTGCGCTGGGCATGTTGCCGAAGCGGGCGTTGTCGCTGTCCTCTTTGGAGAAGTCCCATGGGCCGTTCAGCTTGAGGAGATCGAATCCTGCGGCTTTGAGCGACATACCCATCAAGTAGCGGGCAAACGGCGGCTGCGTTTGCGTCCAGTAGCTGTTCCATTCGGGCGAGGCGACATCTAGTTGCCGAAATAACGTCAGGTATCGAGCCGTGTATATCCACTGACTCTCGTCGCGGCTAAAGCGAGACAGCCACACACCGGAGAACATGAGACCGGCCAGCAGCCCCAGCACACCCCAGGTCGCGAACTTGCCTAGCCGGGCCGTGCCTTTGTGAGCCAGTCCCGTCCTCGCCCTACCACTTGTAGCTGCCATATTGCCTATACTACAGGATTGCTGCCAGACCTACAACTCGCACCGGCGTGCTCGTCCGCAGGGGCCAGGGGATAGTACGAGATGGAAACGCAAAGGTGCAAAGGCTAATATGGGAGTTCTTACATGGCCCGCTTCTCCACTTCTATTCAGTTCTCAGTCCTGGACCTTAACCCTGCGTCATTGACACCCTACCTTGCACAGCATAGAATGGGAGCGATATGCGCTTTTTCCCTACTCCTCCATATAAGAACGAGCCGGAGCTATTGGACGAAACGACCGGCGTGAGTAATGAGGCCCTCAATACGACGCTGCGTGATATCCGCCGGGCCAATATTTTCGGCCTGGGCACGTGGGTAGTCAAGCACCACCTGGAGAAGTTGCTGGAAAGTTGGGACGGAGGCCGGCCTCTGAGGGTACTCGACATCGCCACCGGGTCGGGCGACATACCAGAGGAGCTTTGCCGGTGGGCAGCCAGGTGCGGCATTGATATGTCCCTGGTACTGACCGATATAAGCCGCGAAATCCTCGAAGTTGCCCGGGAGCGTATCATTGAGGCAGGGTTCGACGACGAAGCGAGTTACATGGTGTGCGATGCCAGCAATATGCCCTTTCAAGATGGCGAGTTCGACGTGGTAGTTTGCTCCCTGGCTTTCCACCACCTGGACCTGATGCAGGCGCATGCCGCCATGAGAGAGATGGCCCGGCTCTCGCGGATAGGATTCATCATCAATGATGTTTACCGCGCACAGGGAGCCTGGTATATGGCCTGGGCGCTGGCTCACCTGACGACTAGTAATTATCTCACCAGGCACGATGGCCCGGCTTCGGTGCTTAGGGCTTTCACGCCCTTGGAACTGCAACGCATCAGCCAGAACGCAGGCGTGCCGGTGGAAATTACGACTCACCCCTTCTGGCGAGTGGCCGTGGTGGGGAAAATAGGTAGGTAGCCTCAAAGGAGGTGTGGAGAGCATCTATGTGCGCTTCGGAGACATACGATGTTGTGGTAGTTGGCGCAGGCCCTGCCGGATCGGCCAGTGCCTCCCTGTTAGCTCGCAAAGGATTTAGCGTGCTGCTGCTGGATCGTGCCGTGTTCCCACGGGACAAGGCCTGTGGCGAGTATACAAGCCCTGAGACAGAGAGAGTGCTCAGGCGCATAGGCGTATTGGAAATGGTTGAGCAGGCAGGAGCGCGGCGTCTTCGCTCCATGCGCGTGATTAGCCCACAGGGTCATACGTTTGCCATGGAATACAGCCAACCCGATGATGAAGACGGCGCACAGGTACTTGCCACGCCCCGTCGTATCCTCGATGCTACGCTGGTGGACTTCGCCAGACGTTCCGGTGCCGAGGTACGGGAACGCGAGAAGGTCGAGGGTATCTCGATGCGTGAGGGAAAGGTCAGAGGCATTGTGCTCCGGGCGCGAGGTAGCGCGGCTGTCGAAGTAAAGGCGAGGCTGGTGATAGGAGCAGACGGGGTGCATTCCGTTGTGGTGCGCAGCCTGGGGATTGGAGCGCCCCTGCGGTGGCCTCGGAATCTGGGCATGGTGGCTCACTATCGCAACTACAAAGGGCTTGATACGTGGGGCGAGATGCATGTTTCGACCAACGGCTATGCAGGTCTCGCGCCGCAATCAGACGGCCTGCTCAATGTGGGGCTGGTTATGCCGATGGCCTCCCCCATGGCAACAAACGGCACGAGCGCGGTCGCAAGGTTCGAGGCATTCGCCAACTCTTTTGCCGGAGCGCGCTCTGCTTTGGAAGGCGCAGAACGTGTGTCGCAGATACGTGGCGTGGGGCCTATCGGCGCGCGGGTGCGTCGCACTTCGGGCGCGGGCTACCTGCTGGTGGGAGACGCGGCAGGCTTTTTCGATCCATTTACAGGAGAAGGGGTGTACAAGGCTCTACGCGGCGCTGAACTGGCGGCTGAAGTCGCCGCGCAGGCCCTTGAGCACGGGGACCTGTCCGAGAGGTCCCTTGCCCGCTACAGCAGATTGCGACGCCGCGAGTTCGCCGCCAAGGAGCTGGTGTGCAGGCTTGTGCAAGGCTTCGTGAGTCTACCTCCCGCTATGGACTACGTAGCCACCCGTCTTGCCAGGCGTCCGAGTGCGAGAGGCACAATGACGGGAGTGCTGGGTGATCTAGCGGACCCACGCGCCGCTCTAAGCCCGCTCTTTCTCTGGTCACTACTTCGGCCATAGGGTACTGTCAAACAGATGCACAAGACTAACGAAATTATGATATACGCCCCATACGCACGGATCTTCGAGCTGGGCGCTCGCGTAGAAGATTGGGGTCGCCTCATGCCGCACTACCGGTATGTGCGAGTGCTACGGCGTAGCGGTAACCGCAAGTGGGTGCGCATGTCTGCATGGCGCGACTTCATACCGGTCACGTGGGGCGCTATCGAGACAGTCGAGGCGGGTACGGAGGGGAAGCCGGGGCGTATTACGTTCCACCACACGAAAGGGCTTGTGAGAGGCATGGATGTCGAGTGGTCGTTCCACCCCAGGCCGGACGGAGGTGTGCTCGTGCGTATTAGCCACGAACTTGACAAGCCGCCGTTTCCTACACGCATTCTTGGCCGCAGACTGACTGAGGTCATCGTGGGCTGTGGTTTCATCGGTTACGTCGCGGGTAAGACGCTAAGACGCGTGAAGCAACTGGCAGAGCAGGAGCAGAGCAGGAGCAGCTATCCTTCAACCTAGATGACGAGTTGAAAGCTCAAAGTACTCGGGTATCACGCTCATGCAATAGGCAACGTTTCGTTTCCAGCAGAAGTGAGGTCTCATTGAGAGATGCAGATTCAAAATTGAAGAGGGTTGTCATCACCGGGATCGGGGCGATCACGCCTATTGGTAGTAGCCGCGCTGGACTGTGGGATGGCGTGTTGAGCGGCAAATCGGCGGTCAAGCGCGTAGACCGATTTGATCCGAGCGGCTTCCGCTCTCAGGTAGCTGCACAGATTGACGATTTTGACCCGATGGATTACATGGAGGCACAGCGCGCTCGCAGGCTGGACCGCTACTCGCAATTCGCCCTGGCTGCCGCAGGACAGGCTGTGACCGACGCCGGCCTTTGCCTGTCCTCGCGTGATGCCGAGCATACTGGCGTGTACCTGGGCAGTGCGCTTGGTGGGCTGGCCTTCGCCGAACAACAGCACTCGGTTTTTGAGGCAGAGGGCATACGGGCAGTCAACAACATCCTGGCTCTAACGGTATTTGGCTCGGCTTCATCGTGCAACGTAGCTATGGAGATGGGTGTGTTCGGCCCGAACCAGACCAATGCCAATTCCTGCGCATCAGGCGCTGTGGCAATTGGCGAGGCTTTCAACGTGATCCGCCTGGGCCGCGCGCGTGTGATGCTGGCGGGAGGCGTTGAGTCGCCGCTCGCGCCCCTGACATTCGGCGCGTTCGATGTGATACACGCGATTTCGAGCAACTCCAACGGCAACCCTGCCGTCGCTTCCCGCCCGTTCGATGCACACCGTGACGGCTTCGTGATGTCCGAAGGCGGCGCGGTGCTGGTGCTCGAAGAGT